>JAUYGW010000170.1 GCA_030690245.1 Gallionella sp.
CTCCAGGCTGTCTTCGGGCGGGCGGTAGAAATGCAGGCTTTCCACCTGCGCGTCGGTCAGCGGAAGGTTGAAACGGTCGCGGAATATGCGCAGCGAATCCACATCCATTTTCTTCTGCTGGTGGGTCGGGTTCTGCGCCTCGCCGGATGCGCCCATGCCGTAACCCTTCACCGTCTTGGCGAGGATCACGGTCGGCTGGCCGGTGTGTTTGACGGCTTCCGCATAGGCCGCGAATACCTTGTAAGGGTCGTGCCCGCCGCGATTCAGCCGCCAGAGTTCATCGTCGGACATGTCCGCGACCATTTCCAGCAGTTCCGGGTATTTGCCGAAAAAATGCTCGCGCACATATGCGCCGTCCCTGGCCTTGTAGGTCTGGTATTCGCCGTCCACCACTTCTTGCATGCGCTTCTGCAGCAGGCCGTTCTTGTCCTTGGCGAGCAGGCGATCCCAGTGCCTGCCCCATACCACCTTGATGACGTTCCAGCCCGCGCCGCGAAACACGCTTTCCAGTTCCTGGATGATCTTGCCGTTGCCGCGCACCGGGCCGTCGAGCCGTTGCAGATTGCAGTTGACGACGAAGATCAGGTTGTCGAGGCGCTCGCGCCCCGCGAGCGAAATCGCGCCCAGCGATTCCGGCTCGTCGGTTTCGCCGTCGCCGAGGAAGGCCCACACCTTGCGCCCGGCGGTTTGCGCGATGCCGCGATGCTCCAGATAGCGCATGAAGCGCGCCTGGTAGATCGCCATCAGCGGCCCAAGCCCCATCGATACGGTGGAAAACTGCCAGAAGTCCGGCATCAGCCACGGATGCGGATAGGACGACAGGCCGCCGCCTTCGGACTCCTGGCGGAATTTGTACATCTGCTCTTCGCCGAGCCTGCCTTCGAGAAAGGCGCGCGCATACATGCCGGGTGAGGAATGTCCCTGGAAATACACCAGGTCGCCGCCGTGAGCGTCGTTCTTGCCGTGGAAGAAATGATTCATGCCTACGTCGTACAGGGTCGCCGCCGAAGCAAAGCTGGCGATATGCCCGCCCAGTCCGGAAGCTTCGCGGTTGGCGTTCAGCACCAGCGCCATCGCGTTCCAGCGCGTCAGCGCGCGGATGTGGTGTTCCAGTTCATGGTTGCCGGCGGAGCGTTGTTCCTTGTCCAGCGGGATGGTGTTGCAATAGGGGGTGGTCGCGCTGAACGGCACATCGGCAGCGGAACGGTGTGCCTTGTCGATCAGCTGCCCGAGCAGGAACTGCGCGCGTTCCGCGCCTTCGTTTGCCAATACCGAATCAAGCGCATCCAGCCACTCCTGCGTTTCCTGCGGGTCGGGATCGGGCTTTTCGTGATCGGGTAAAGATGACATCTTTCACCTCCCTTGGTGCAGCAACGTCATTTTATGGGGCGACTCTGGTAGGGGCGGATTCATCCGCCCACGGGCGAATGAATTCGCCCCTACAGGTTGCTGTTTGCGAAGCGCTAACTAAACGCCCTTCCGCGCCGAACAGGCTATCGTTTCCTGCTCGGTAACAATCCATTCGACTTTTACGTCGGTTTCCTCCTGCGGAAGTTGCTCGACGATCTGCAACGCAAACGCTGCGGCAACCAGTACCGGTCGTTGCGCCATGCTTGCCAGCAGCTTGTCGTAAAATCCGCCGCCATACCCAAGCCGTGCGCCGTCGCGGGTAAACGCCACCCCCGGCAGCAAGGCGAATTCTACCTCATTTGGGTTATCCAGCCGTTCGCAGCGTTCCACGACTGGTTCGCGTATCCCCCACAAACCAGCCGCCAACTGGTTCTCCGGGTCTTCCACCCAATACAGGTCGAGATGGTTGGTGTGGCGGTTCACCTTGGGCAGGGCCAGGCGTTTGCCGTCCGCCAGCACCCGTTCGACCCACAGCGAACTTTCGAATTCGGAGCCGAAATTCATGTAGCCCAGCACGGCATCGGCTTGCTGGTACTCGGGCAGTTGCAGCAATCGTTCGGTGATGGCCGCGCTGTGCGCGGCGCGCGTTTTGGCGGTGAGCTGCTCGCGCTGCGCGAGGATGGTTTTGCGGATGCTTTGTTTTGGCGTTTGCGTCATGATGCTGTCCAGAGTTTCACCAATCCAGTTTGCAGTAGTCACTTTCATTGCTCTATGACTTCAGCGCTATTGGTCGGTTTGCTCACCAGCTTCTTCGCTATGGGCGCTTGCCACCTGAAACAAACCCTTCAGCAAATCGAGCTTCTCTACAACCTCAGGAGAAATGGTTTGCGGGTCGGCATAAGCAATGAGGCGGTGCAATTCACCTTTTCTGGCCAGCATAGGGTGACCAAGCTTGTAGGCAAGGCGACGGAAAAACTCCTCGGCAAAGTCACTCAGCTTTAGCCGCTCAGTCTTGGCTTCCCATAGCAAGCGGGCTACTTCCGGGGGTGCGGCGCGGTAAGTTTGGAAATCTGCCTCCACGTTTCCAAAGACGCGTTCGAGAATGAGTTGGCCAAGTACCTCATCAATTTCCACACTGAATCCATTGAAGAGATCGGCATCTTGATAATACTCAGCGGTAAAACGCTTCAACACATTGGGCGTGACAAAATAATTTTCGGCTTCGTACCGCCGCCAATACACCAGATTCAGGCCACTCTCTTGAAAGGGTTGCCGGTTTCGCCCATCGTTATCGAGGATTGCAACACCACGAAGGCCTGGCACCAGATTCCTTAAGGCACGAAAATGATCCTTCGGCGTAATGCCAAACCCTCCTTCTACCCGTTCCAGTTCGCTCTCCAGCGATTGTTCTGGGTAGTTGTCCTGCACGTAGAATGAATTGATGCGTTCGTCCCACACCGGTGCGACAGGATGATTCAATCGCTCAGCCAGCACACGCAACATGTCCAAGTCGGTACCACCCTCCACGTATAGGACATAACCACGCTCGCGCGCCTTCACATAGTGATCGGCGCCAAAATGCTTGAGCGTGTTGCGTATGTCTTTTTTTGCCGCAAGGTCGTCAGCCCTGCCATCCAACAGCAAAGTCAGGTTGTTATCTAGCGCTTCATCCAGAATAACTTCTGAATGCGTCACCATCACCACCTGCGAGTCATTTTCGGTGGCGATGTCGCGCAGCAGCACATATACCTGCTTCTGCCGCAGGATTTCCAGGTGCGCGTCCGGTTCATCCACTAGCAATACGCTGCGTTTGTGGGAATACAGATATGCAAAGATCAACAGCATCTGCTGGAAGCCCCGGCCGGACATAGCGATATCAAGCGGTTCTTTCACATTTGCTTGCCGGTAATGCAATTCGATTGCACCACGCGCGGTTTCCTGCGGGGTGCCGAGTTCAACGGCAAACAGCCGATGCATTAACTGCGTAACGCGCGCCCAGTCATCTGGCTGGTGTTGGACAACCATCAGGCATAAGTTGCGCAGCACCTGCGCGGTTTGGCCTTGCCCCAGCAACACGCCGATACGTCCCGGTTGCAGGATTGCCTCTTCTGTTTCCAGGCCGGACATCGGGTACAACAGTTCAACATTGATTGAAGCGGCATACTCGATCAGCTTCATGTTATTGAGCGTCTCATCATCAGGTGTGCAATACACCAGTTCATCCCCTTGGTTGCGAAAGCGCATCGAAAGCGGCACGAGCCGGTTTTCCCACCACACACCAACGGTAATGGTCAATGGCACATCCTTGTTGCCCGTGCGCACTTGCGTGTTGTGCCAGAAATAGCGTGTACGCTTCACGGGCACCGACATAATTGCCAATCGGTTAAGTGCGGTGGCGGGACGTTCTTTAGCGCTTGATGCCTTGCGAGTATCAAACCAGGTTTTAACCGCCTGCGACCATAAAGCGAGTGCTTGGATCGCGCTGGTTTTGCCGCAGTTATTCGGCCCGATCAGTACGGCCGGATGATCCAGCTCTATGCGTTGTTTGTCGCCAAAGCGTTTAAAATTTTCGATTTCAAGAAAATGCAGCAATCGCATGCAAGGCTCCTTTATGCTGACGTTTACTCGCTTTTATTAGAGAGAGGTTGGTGGGAGTAATCATTTTGCAGGCACCGGAAAAATGATGCCCGCGGCTGCTATTGAATCTGATTTTCATCGGCTGCTTTTTTCAATGCCAGCAGGCCATCCAGTAATGACGGGACATCATCCTGAATAATGCTCCACAATGTATCGTTGTCTATACCAAGATAACCGTGTATCAGGCGATTGCGCATGGAAATGATTTGCCGCCACTGGATGTTTGGCGCGGATTCGCGCACGGTGAGAGGTATGCGTGTGGCGGCTTCCCCAATCAATTCAAGATTACGCATGGTGGCATCGTAGGTTAAGCCGCTCACATCAAACTGCTGCCGATTCAAGCCATTTGTATATGCCAATACCTTCTCGGCAAACGAAATCATATCGCCCACATACAAGCGCCAGTCGCGCCCGTTATTACCGCCTTGAGTTGGTTCAGACATGAATCGCACTTGCCTCGACGTAAGGCTTTAACTGCGGACGTAATGCTTTATCAGTCACTAGATCAACCGGGCTACCCAACATGTCTTCCAAATAAAACTGTACCCCGAAATAGCGCTTCGATGTGGCAGGCCCATCGAAACTGACCAGCACATCAATGTCGCTATCTGGGCGCGCTTCGTCGCGCGCGGTCGAGCCGAACAACGCCAAGTCGGTAATTCCGAAACGCCGGATCAATTCCGGTTTATGCTGGCTTAGCAATTTTATAGCTTCATCTTTGCGCAATGTTTTCTCCTGCATTATTCATAGCGGCAGCTAAAATTTTAACCAAGAAACAGCTTGTACGCCGGGTTGCCGCTCTCATCCCAGTAGCGGTAGCCGAGGGTGTCGAGGAAGGTCTTCAGCGCCTTCTTGTCGTGATGCGGCACCTGCATGCCGACCAGCACGCGGCCGTAGTCCGCGCCGTGGTTGCGGTAGTGGAACAGGCTGATATTCCAGCTGTGGCTCATGCTGTTGAGGAAGTTCATCAGCGCGCCGGGGCGTTCGGGGAACTCGAAGCGGAACAGGATTTCGTCCTTGACCTCCGGCGCATGCCCGCCGACCAGGTGGCGCAAATGCAGCTTGGCCAATTCGTTGTCGCTCAAGTCGAGCGCGGGTAGTTTGCCGCGCTGCAACTTGTCCACCAGCTCGGCGGTCTCCGACTGGTTACGCACCTGGATGCCGACGAACACCTGCGCCGCCTTCGGGTCGGCGTAGCGGTAGTTGAATTCGGTGATGTTGCGCTTGCCGAGCAAGGTGCAGAATTTGCGGAAGCTGCCGGGCGTTTCCGGGATGGTGACGGCGAGGATCGCCTCGCGCCGCTCGCCGATTTCGGCGCGTTCCGCGACGAAGCGCAGGCGGTCGAAATTCATGTTTGCGCCGCAGGCGATGGCGACCAGCGTCTCGCCCTTGAGTTCTTCGCGCGCGGCATACAGCTTGGCGCCGGCGATGGCGAGCGCGCCCGCCGGTTCCAATATCGAACGGGTGTCTTCGAATACGTCCTTGATCGCGGCGCAGGTGGCGTCGGTATCCACCAGGATGACCTCGTCGACCAGCTTGCGGCACAGGCGGAAAGTTTCCTGGCCGACCTGCTTGACCGCCACGCCGTCGGCGAACAGCCCGACATGGTCGAGCGTGATGCGCCGTTTGGCTTTGAGCGAGCGGTACATCGCGTCGGAATCGACCGGCTGCACGCCGATGATCTTGATCTCGGGGCGCAATTGCTTGACGTAAGCCGCCACGCCGGCGGCCAGCCCGCCGCCGCCGATCGCGCAGAAAATCGCGTGGATCGGCCTTGTGTGCTGGCGCAGGATTTCCATCGCGATGGTGCCCTGCCCGGCGATCACGTCGGGATCGTCGTAGGGATGGACGAAGGTCATCCCCTCCTGTTGTTCCAGTTCCAGCGCGTGCTGGTAGGCGTCGGAGTAGGAGTCGCCGTGCAGCACCACTTTCGCGCCGCGCCCCTTCACCGCATCGATCTTGATCTGCGGCGTGGTGACAGGCATCACGATCACCGCCTTGCAGCCGAGCTTCTGCGCGCTGAGCGCGACGCCCTGCGCATGGTTGCCCGCCGAGGCGGCGATGACGCCGCGCTTCAACTGCTCCGGCGTGAGCTGCGCCATCTTGTTGTACGCGCCGCGCAGCTTGAAGGAAAACACCGGCTGCATGTCTTCGCGCTTGAGCAGCAGCGTGTTGCCGAGGCGCGCGGAAAGATTGGGCGCGAATTCCAGCGGGCTTTCGATCGCCACGTCGTAGACGCGCGCGTTGAGGATGCGTTTCAAATAACCGTTCATGACAGATTGCCGGAAAAATATTTATTCAGGTTAGCATAAATAAGGCTGCATGAGCCGTTGCGGGCTGTTAAAGGGTGTATTGGAAACACTGGGAGCGCGGGCATCTTGCCCGCATCACAACCATGGTATGGGCCAGCAAACCTGCGGGCAAGATGCCCGCGCTCCCAAAAACCGTTAATCCTTCCGCAAACTTTGATCTGTCAATACTTTCAAATGCAGCCTCGTAGCCCGCATGAAGCGCAGCGCAATGCGGGGGGTGAAGCCGACGCCAATAATAACTTCCCCGGATTCCGCTACGTTTTATCCAGCCTACGTTACTTGTCCGGCGCGATGGCATACAATCGCACAGTCATTTATTACGGTATAAAACGATGTATCTGAAACTTGTCGTGGCGACCCTGGTGCTCGCTTTTTGCGCGGTGGTGTTGAGCGCTTATGCGCGCCTTTCCGATGCCGGCCTGGGTTGCGCCAACTGGCCTGCCTGCTATGAGGAGAATGCGCTGAAGGAAAGACAGCCACCCCAAGCTGATGCGCCGCGCGGCCATACCTCGTGGCAGTGGAAGCTGCACAGCCAGGTGGTGCAATTGCTTGGATTGCTGGCCATCGCGGTGTGCGGGCTGGCGTGGAAAAAGCGCAAGGCATTGCGGCAATCGCCGTTGCTGCCGACCCTGCTGCTGGGGCTGATGGTATTCATGGCGGCGTTCGGCATCTTGGCCTTTGCCTATCTGCCGCGACCGGTCATCGTTTCTGTGCATCTCGCGGGCGGGGTCGCGATGCTGATGCTGCTGGCGTGGATTGCACTGCGCCAACTGGCGCAGCCTGCCGCGCTCGATTCAGGCGCGGCGCAGCGCGGGCTGGCGTGGCTGGGTATCGCGCTGCTGCTGGTTCAAATCATGCTGGGCGGCTGGGTAAGCTCCAATTTTGCCGCGCTGGCCTGCACCGGGTTTCCGCTTTGCAACGGTGCGCTGCTGCCGACTATGGATTTTTCATACAGCCTGGATCATTCCGGCCTGCCGCTTTCCGTGGAAAGGCTGACGGCGATCCACTGGATGCATCGGGCCGGCGCGCTGCTTACCGTTGCATATCTGGGCTGGCTGTCCTTCAGGATCATGGCGGTGCAAAGCCTGCGCAACACCGGCAAGGCCATCCTGGGATTGATCGTGCTTCAGTTTGCGCTCGGCATCGCCAATGTGCTGCTCGGTTTGCCGCTGCTGGTCGCGGTGCTGCACAACGCGGTGGCGATGCTGTTGCTGGTTGCGCTGGTCGTATTGAGTTTCAGGCTGCGGAGACCGTAACGGCTGCGCAGTTTTCAACCAGCGCAGCGCACGCTACATTGACTCTCAGGCGAAAGCCTTCAGCAGCATTCTCGTTGCCAGCACCAACAGCAAGATAGCAAAGCCGCGGCGCAGCGGCTCCAGCGGCAGCCTGTGGGTGGCTTTTGCGCCGAGCGTGGTGGTGAAAGCGCTGCCCAGAGCGAGCATGAGCAGCGCTGGGAGGTAGACGAAGCCCAGCGTTCCGGCAGGCAACGAATGCAACATCAGGCCGGTGGCGACATAACCTAGCGTGCCGCCGAGCGCGATGGGAAAACCGAGCGCGGCCGAAGTGCCGATGGCCTGTTTGAAAGGGATGTTGTGCCACAGCATGAAGGGCACGCTCAGCGTCCCGCCGCCGATGGAAACCAGGCTGCTGATCGCACCGATGCCGCTGCCGACCAGCGTCAGCCCGGCGCGCCCGGGAAGTTGCCGGGTGGCTTTTGGCTTGAAGCCGAACAGCATTTGCGCGGCGACGAAATACACGAACAGCGCGAAAAATACCGCCAGATAAAACTGCGAAACATGGCTGGCGAACAGCGTTCCGAGCAGCGTGCCGACCAGCAGGCCCGGCGTCATGCTGCGCACGATGCCCATATTGACCGCACCATGCGCGCGGTGCGTATACGCGCTGGAAGCGGCGGTGTAAAGAATGGCGGCCATCGAGGTGCCCAGCGCGAGATGCAGATTTTGCGCTCCGCCCAGATGCTGCGCTTCAAACAGAAAACTCAGCACCGGCACCAGCACCAGCCCGCCGCCGATGCCGAGCAATCCGGCGAAGAAGCCGACGAAGGCACCGAGCAGGAGATAGGCTAAATACCATTCCATCATGAAACCTCTATTGAATCGCGCAGTAGGGGCGAATTCATTCGCCCATTTTGTGCGGATAAATCCGCACCTACGCAAATCCATCCGTTGGTAGAGGTTTTCAATCGCGCACCAGATTTTTCAGGATGAAGTTCCACTCCGCCGGGTCGAGCGGGGTGATCGACAGTCGGTTGCCGCGCTGCAGGGTGCGCATCCGCGCCAGTTCCGGATGTTGCCGCAATTCGCCGAGGGCGATAAGCGGTATCTTGCGCAGCAGCTGCACATCCACGTTAAACCAGCGCGGTTGTTCCGGGGTGGCCTTGGGGTCGAAAAATCGGCTCTTGCGGTCAAACTGCGTGGCGTCGGGATAAACGGCGCTGCCGACCCTGGCGATACCGGCAATGCCCGGTTCCTTGCAGTTGGAGTGGTAGAACAGCACGCCGTCGCCGACCCGCATCTGGTCGCGCATGAAGTTGCGCGCCTGGTAGTTGCGCACGCCGTACCAGGCGACGGTCTGGCCGGGGAAATTGGCGAGATCGTCGATGCTGCAATCGCCAGGTTCGGATTTCATCAGCCAGTATCTCAATGGTGTCTCCCGCTTTCTGTCGTTGGTTGATTATCCCGCGCAAGATGTCAGCCGCCAAATTTTCATCAGTAATTATGCCGTGAAGAGGTGGATAGCGATGCATTGCCATCCAGTGAACAATCCGTATGCCGCCAATGCGTTTGCTGTCAATATGCCGACGGCCTATAGTTTTGCGGGCTGGTCTCGGTTAGAATGCCCGGCAAATTCCAAAGCAGGCTGTCCATGCGGGTCGCGGCATTTCGCCCGTTGTTGCAAAAAATCTGAAGATTACGGGGAGTTGGTAGTGAATAAGGTTATCAGGCATATTGCTTCAAATGGCGTCTTGCTTGCAACGTCCATACTGTTTTCAGTGGTTTTCTCCCTGCAGGCAAAAGCTGAAACTTCATCCACCAGCGGTGGAATTGCCATAGGGGGCGGGATGTCAACCAATATGACTGGTGCCTCAGCCGGCCTCCCTTCCGCGAACCAGGGAGCGCAAGCCGCATTGCTCAGTGGCGTACCGCTGCAACCGCTGCTGATCGATGCGAAACCGGCAACTGCCGCCAGCCAGGACAACGTCAATCAGGTCGAGCAAACCCAGGGCGGCACCGCGCTGAACCTGAACAATGAATTTCAGGCATTTCTTGCACAGTCGGTGGGGCGGGTATTGCCCATGTACGGCTACAACTTGTTCGCTCAGCCTCCAAGCACTTTCGCGCCAGTCGGCAACATTCCCGTCCCGCAGGATTATGTGATCAGCCCCGGCGACGAAATCGTCCTGACCGGCTGGGGGCAGGTCGATATCGACCTGCGCGTCACAGTGGACCGCAACGGCGCCATCAGCCTGCCCAAGGTCGGCACCGTCAATGTCACGGGCATCAAGTATCAGGACCTGGAGGGATATCTTAAAAACCAGATTGGCCGGGTATTCCGCAATTTTCAGCTCAGCGTTTCATTGGGCAAGTTGCGCTCTTTGCAAGTATTTGTCGTCGGCCAGGCCAAACGGCCGGGAGTTTACACCGTCAGTTCGCTGAGCACGCTGATCAATACGCTGTTCATGTCCGGCGGCCCTTCGTCGAATGGGAGCATGCGCCACATACAACTCAAGCGTGCGGGGAAAATTGTGACCGAGCTGGATGTCTATGAGCTGTTGATCAAGGGTGACAAGAGCAAGGATGTCGCGCTGCTGTCCGGCGACGTGATCTATATTCCGCCGATCGGCCATCTCGCCGCAATTTCCGGCAGCGTCAAAACCCCCGCCATTTACGAACTCAAGGATGACAAGACTAGCCTGGCATCCTTGCTCGAGCTTTCGGGCGGCCTCACCACCACCGCTGCCGGACAGAAAGTCCTGCTCGAGCGCATCGCCGACCGCACCGTGCGCAAGGTCGAAGAGTTCCAGCTGGATAGTCAAGGCCTGACCCGTCTGGTCAGGGACGGCGACCTGGTGCAGGTATTTTCCATCGATGCGCGCTTCGACAATGCCGTCACCCTGCGCGGCAGCGTGGCCTCTCCGGGGCGCTACCCGTGGAAAGACGGCATGCGCGTCAGCGACCTGATTCCGACCATGGATGCGCTGATCGCGCCGGAGTACTGGGCGCGCCAGAACAATGCATTCCGCGCCGAAACCTCCGGCGGAGGCGCATTACGCAACCAGATCAAGCGCAACCAGAACGAGATCAACTGGGATTACGCGCTGGTCGAGCGACTGAAGAAAAATGATATGAGCACCGCGCTGCTGCCCTTCAATCTGGGCAAGGCAATCGGCGACAAGGATGAGGAAAACAACCTGTTGCTGCAGCCGGGCGACGTCATCACCATCTTCTCCAAAGAAGACATGCAAGGGCCTACCGCGAAGCAAAGCGTCTATGTCAGGCTGGAAGGCGAATTCAACCGTGCCGGCGTGTACAAGGCCATGCCGGGCGAAACGCTGCGCCAGCTGGTGGCGCGCGTCGGCGGCTTGACGCCGCAGGCCTACCTGTTCGGCAGCGAACTGACGCGCGAAGCCACGCGCCAGATGCAGCAAAAACGGCTGGACGAGATCATCGACCGGCTGGAAGTCGAGGTGCAGCGCACTGTAGCTAAATCTGCTTCGGCAGCGCTATCCAAGGAAGATGCAGACGCAAGCAAGGCTCAGGCTGCATCACAGACGGCGCTGATTGCCAAGATGCGCCAGGTCAAGGCGACCGGGCGCATCGTGATGGAGATGCCGGAGCAAAATCCGCAACTCAAGGATTTGCCGGACATCGTGCTGGAAGACGGCGACCGGCTGTTTATTCCGGCGCCCGCTTCGACGGTCAGCGTAATGGGTACGGTGTACAACCAGAATGCCTTCCTCTACAGGCGCGGCCTCAGCGTCGGCGACTATCTCGGCAAGGCCGGCGGCCCGACCCGCGACGGCGAGGAGGATGACGTCTACCTGGTGCGCGCCGACGGCGTGGTGTTCAGCAATCGCCAGGGCGGCTCGATGTTCGGCGGTTTCGGGTTCGGCAGCTTCAGCGGGCGTGAAGCCATGCCCGGCGACACCATCATTGTTCCGGAAAAGCTGGAAAGATTCAACCTCACCAAGGAGCTCAAGGACTGGACGCAAATCTTCTACCAGTTTGCGGTTGGTGTTGCCAGCCTGAAGACGATTGGGGCGATTTGATGGCCGCTCAATTGGTAGGCACCATGAGTAACCGGCCGGATGAGTATGTCATTGGATCATAATAGTGTGCCTGCCGCCGATATGCGCCAGGTATTCGGGCCATTGCTGTCGGGTGAAACCGGTATTGAGTTTGCGGCGCTGGTCGGTAGCCGTGCAACCGGTGCGGCGCACCCGGACAGTGATTGGGATATTGCCCTGCAATGGGATGCACGGCTTGACTGGCTCGAGGTTTTGGGTAAAACGGAAACCTTGCGCAGAAAGATTGCAGAAGCGATGGGCGTTGCGCCGGACCGGATCGACGTGATCGAACTGCGTCGCGCAAATTTGGCCATGCGGGCCGAGGTGGCAGAAGGTGGTTTGCCACTGCTGGGCGAAGATACGCTCGCGTGGGCACATTTTTTGACACGCACCTGGCGGGAAATGGAAGATTTCTATTGGGAGCTGCGACATGCGGCTTGAGCTTTACCATGCAGAAACAGCGCGCATCGCCGCCGAGCAAGCAGCACTGTTAAGGCAGGCAAGACAAATTCTTGAGCAAGGGCGTACCTTGACCGCATTGGAACAGAGCGGTGTGTTGCATGCATTGCAAGTGCTCATTGAAAACGCAATTGGCAAGGCAAAACAGCTTCTCAAGATGCACAACGAACCTGTGCCTGTCTCGGCATATGACGCCTTTGCCGCGTTGGCGCGTTGTGGCGAGATTGAGCCGGATGCCTTGCCGGCATGGAATGCAGTGATTGGATTGCGTAACCGGATCGTGCGCGATTACATGAATGTTGATATGAGCAAGGTGATGGAATTGGTTGCGTCGGAAAAGGATAAATTCATCACAGAGTTTTTGCTTAAGGTGGTTGCCGGAAAATAAGGGGAGACTCGAAAAATCCTGCACTCCGATAAGTTTATTGAGTCGGACATTAAACCCAGATAGTTCATTAGCTCTTGAGGTATTGCAAAATCAATGGGTTGTAGGTCGGGTTTTAACCCGACATGTCGAGCTGAAGCCCGACCTACACCCCAATGGATTATCTGGGTTAAAAAGATTGAAGTCGATTCGTGGTGAGGTATCGAACTACAACGGATGTATCGTAGCCTGTCCTGAGTTTGTCGAAGTGGCTTAAGGCTGCGCATAAGTTCACGACACCTAAGGAAATGCAGATTTATTCGGTTTTGTCGTTCCCGCGCAGGCGGGAACCCAGTCAAATCAAGCTTCTGGATCCCCGCCTGCGCGGGGATGACGAATAAATCTGTATTTCCCTATGTGTGAACAGCAATGAATTATGTAATGTTCAATAACAGCAAAATTTTGTCCTGATACCTTTGAAAGTGGAAATGTCAGAAAACCAAACCGCCGTGCCACAGCCAACCCCCCCGGACGACGAGATCAACCTGCTCGACCTGCTGATCGTCCTCGCCAGGCACAAGAAGAGGATCATCGGCGTGACGATCGCCGCCGCGTTGCTGGCGGTCGGATACGCGCTCAGCTTGACCAACCTCTACACCGCCACGACCAAGATATTGCCGCCGCAACAAAGCCAGTCTTCCGCCAGTGCGATGCTGTCGCAACTCGGCGGGCTGGCCGGCATGGCGGGCAGCTCGCTGGGCATCAAGAACCCCAACGACCTCTATGTCGCGATGCTCAAGAGCCGCAATATCATGGAGAAAATCGTCAAGCGCTTCGACCTGCAAAAAATCTATGGGCAGGAAACGCTCAACGGGGCTATGGGTGCATTGGAAGGCGGCACGGTGGTTAGCTCAGGCAAGGATGGTCTCATCACCGTCGAGGTCTCCGATAAAGACCCGCAGCTCGCGGCGAACCTGGCGAATGCCTTTGTCGAGGAACTGAACAAACTGTTGCAAACCTACTCGCTGACGGACGCTTCGCAGAAACGCACCTTCTTCGATCAGCAGCTCAGGCAGGCCAAAGACAAGCTGACCGATGCGGAACTGGTGCTGGATAAAACACCGAACACCAGCCTGAAATACCTTGATGCGCTGCGCAACCTGAAATATCAGGAAGCATTGTGGGAGATACTCGTCAAACAATTCGAGATGGCCAAAATGGACGAAGCCAAGGATTTCCCGTTGATTCAAGTGCTGGACAAGGCCACGCCGCCGGAAAAGAAATCCAAACCCAAACGCAGCACAATAGTGATGCTGGCAACGCTGGTCGCGTTCTTCCTCGCGGTGATCTGGGCGTTTATCAGCGAGGCGTTGGCGCGTTCCGGTAGCGACCCTGAGCAGGGGGCCAGGTTGCAAGAGCTGCGCCGGGCGTTTCGCTGGCGGGCTTGAGTCCGGAACCGGCACGACACTATTTACCCGGCCATAAAAGCATGCGACTGACCCAGCAGCAAACTCATCTGATCACTCAAGCCATTTATCGTTTGGCGGGGACACATGCACGGGTTTTTCTATTCGGCTCTCGTCTGAATGACAATGCAAAGGGAGGGGATGTGGACATATTGATTGAGACCGAAACACCCTTAAGCCTAATTGAACGAGCAAAAATAAAACTGCAGTTAGAAAGTGAACTCGGCCTGCCAGTTGACGTTATTGCCCAAACAATGGGGATTGCCCCCACACCTTTTCAAACGATTGCCCGAAAACACGCATTTAGGCTTGGTTGATCAGAATGGGCAATGACATCCTGAAACTGACTATGCCGAAATTGCAGAGCACTTCAACTCGTTGCACATGCTTGAGCCGCAGCTTATCGGAGATGCGGCAAAATTTATACGCTACAGCCACGATGCCCTTGGTGTGGAGCCAATTCATCAAGACTTCGCCAGCGATTTTTTAGCTATTGCCCGCAGGATCTCACGATGACAGTTATTAACGTAACAACACAAATCGAAAACCAAAATCCCCTCCGGCCCCAATGTTGTTCACTTAACACCCAACCGTTCGCCCTGAGCCAAGTAAACCCCGCGTTCGCGAGGCAAGGCGTGAGCAGGAAACAGTATGCAGCGCGAGGGGTTTTCGCTTTGGCTATCATAAGCGGAATGCCAAGCCAGCAAAGACCGAGATAGCACTGGTGCTA
>JAUYGW010000176.1 GCA_030690245.1 Gallionella sp.
TGAATTTCCAACCGTGTTGGTTGTCGGTGGGGAAGCGGTCATTCACCACCACCGGCCTGGGCGGATTGCGCAGGCGCGACTCGATGGCGTCGAAACGCAGGATGCGGTTCACCTCCGCCACATACAGCGCACCGTCGCGGAACGCCACGCCGTTCGGCGTGTCGAGATCATCGGCGAGAACAATGGCCTGCTCCGCGCGCTTGCCGAGACTGCGATTGGGCAGCGCATAAATCTTGGAGCCGCGCGTGCCGACGAACAGCGTGCCGCCCGGACTCAGCGCCATCGAGCGCGCGCCCGGCACGTTGTCGGCATAGAGGGAGATTTTGAAGCCGGGCGGCAGCTTGATCTTGTCCAGCGGCAGGTCGCGGGCACTGACGGCCAGGCTGGCGGTTAACAGCAGGATGAAAACGGCGGCTCTCTGAATCATGCTGCACCTCCTGTGATGATGGAGTAACAGAGTTACGTTGTATAATTTACGCGTCCCCATGCAGCGGGATCATCGCGGGCAGCCGCTTCGGCGCGGTGATGCGCAGTTGCTTGTTGATATTGTAAACCCCGAACACCGCCGTGATCGAACTCTCGAGAACCTGAAACTTTTCCGCCAGAAAACTCACCATATACGCGGTAGCCCGACCGCGCACCGGGTTTTCGGCGACATGTATCTCCAACTGCTTGCCGATGACCTTGCCGATCTTGGTTTTTTTGGCGCACGGACGACCGAGAATATTCAGCATCAGCGTATCTCCTTCCCAATGGCAAAACGATTGCATCAACACTCCTGCAAAGTGAGCACCTTTGCACACCGATTGCGGCTCAATATTTCAACATGTGCGTGAACACGCTTAATGCCCAAGTCACACCACCTTCTGTTTCTTTATAACAGCACGTTTCTTTTTTGTTTTTTTACCGATCAAACGCTCGAACATATGTTTTGCTGCACCCTGAATTTCCGGTTCCAGCTCGGCCAGCATATCCGGGCGATTGGTCAGGGCAGCTTCGAAGGCCAGCAGCATGGGGCGGGCATGTTTTTCATAGCCGAGGTCGCGCATCGCATCGAGTACGGTTTTGGCGTGCTGGGCATTTTTCAGCAACTGAGCCAGGAAAGACTCGATGAACTGCACGCTAACCAACGAAGCGGCGATGTCCGCTGATTCGGAGAGCAGGCGACTCAAGGCTTCGCGCAGGGCGGGCTGGTTGTTGGCCTCCAGCGCTTGCTGGACGGTATTTGTGCAAACCAATGTTGCCACATTTATACGTATGTCCATGCAGATTGGCTTAAGTTCGGCATCCGATTCTTCAGCACAAGAAAGTGCGGCTATCGCCTCGTTGAACTTACCTCCCGCAAGTAGCAGCAAGCTCAAGATAAACCACGCCCTTCCCATTTCAGGGACCAGCTCAATCACCTTTCGCAAGGCAATTTCGGCCTCAGCATTACGTTTCGTTAGCATCAACAAATTACCAAGAAGAAACCATGCATTCGCATCAGCCGGTTCGAGTTCTATTGCCTTGCGCAAGGCAGCTTCCGCTTCATCGTAGCGATTCAGCTTTAATGTCAGCAATCCGCTGAGAACAATCCAGAGATTCGCATTAGTCGGTTCAAGATCAATCGCTTTGCGAAAAGCTGTCTCTGCTTCCTCGTAACGGTTTAATTTATCGGAAAGCAAACGACCAAGTTTGAACCAAGGCCATATATCTGTTGCATCGAGCTTAATCGCTTCGCGATAGGCAACTTCGGCCTCATCATAGCGAGTCAGCTTATCGGCAAGTAAATTTCCCAGATTTGTCCAAGTCATATCATTTGCAGGATTGATATCAATAGATTTGCGATAGGCAGCCTCAGCCTCTTCATAGCGTTTTAACTTATCATCCAGCAAATACCCCAAGCCGTTCCATGGAAAACCATCTTCCGGAGCAAGTTCTATCGACTTGCGGAAGGCTGCCTCTGCTTCTAACAAGTTGCCACTCATGCTATGCAGCAATGCACCAAGCTCATACCATGCCCGCGATGATTCGCCTCGGGCAATAGCTACGTCTAGCGCCTGTTGCGCATAGGCGAATCTCTTGGAGCGGCGCATCGCCCCTGCTACGTTGGCCCATTCGGTGGAGTCCGCTTCGTTCGCATATTTCAGCCCCCAGTCCAGCCAGTTTTGTGCATCCGCATCGTTGGTGATTTTGACCGTTTTCCTTGCTCCCAGCAGCCGCCACACCATCGCCCGGCAAGCCGACTTTTCCTTTGCTCCCGTGCAAGCTGCCTCTGCATCTTGTGGAGTGAGCTGGGGCAGAGGCAGCAAGCCGCCTGTGCGTTTACTAAACAGCAGCGCCAAGTCTTTTTCCAAAAGCCCATGGCGCAGTAACCTTTGTCGTTCCCCGTCGAAACGCGAGCGCAAACTTGCCGCCTCTTTTTTAGCCAAATTTTTATTGCATAGCGCCTGCACACTGGCCTGTTTCTGCTCCGCTCGCATTTCAACCGAACCGAGCAGCGCATTCTGTTCTTCGTCGCTTAGGCTGCTTTTGCATTTTTGCAATTGCTCGCGCATGCGTGCAATTTCTGCGTTCTCTTCTGACAAGTCGCCGGAGGGGAGGTAGTCGCCTATCTCACCGCCATGCACTTTCAGATGTTGCAGCAGGCGATCCATGCCATAGGCTTCCAGTCCCTTGCGCAATGGTTCAGCGCAAACCGCACCGGCCACAGCGAAGGCGAACCGTGCATCGGACAGCGGGCTCGCACCATTATCTTCGCCCATATGCGCCTGCAATTCTTCAACATCGAACATGGCTTCGAGAAATTTGGTGAGATCAATCACATTCTGGCGGATGCGGCGCGTGCTGCGCATTTGCAGCCACAGGCGGAACAGTTGTTCGGCGATGCGGTATTGGGTGCGACCATGGGCGGCGGATTTTTCCACCAAACCTTCGCGCTCCAATATATCCAATTGCGCCGATACGGTGCCAGTGGGCAAATCGGCATATGCGCCGATCTCGGCGGCAGTGTGACCAAAACGCAGGCTGCTGCCATCGCCGGGATGGCGCACGGCCAGAGCGTGCATGACCACCTGTGCCTGTTCCGACATGTCTTCGAAGCGCGCCTTGTAGTAAGGCGTGGTGATATCCATCAGGCGCTCGAAATCCTCGACGGCGCGGCTGCCAGGGCCGTTGCGCAACAGGTCGAAAATCAGACCCAATGCGCGCGGGTTGCCGCCGGTCAACTCAAACAGCGCTTCGATGCGGCTCGGGCGGTCATGCAAGCGCTGTTTTACTTCGGGTACGTCTTGAGCATCGGCCAGGCGCTCCAGCACTTGGCGTACTTCTTCCAGCGCCAGTTTGCCCAGACGTTTTGGGATAAAGAAATCATAGAAAGCTTTGTCGTAATCGGTGAACGGTTCGGAGAGGCGCACCGTGCCGCCGATGACAATGGGCGCGGTATTGGTAGACAAGGCTTCGCGCAATTCCCAGTAGGCGGCGGCATGGGGGTCTTTGAGCTTGCGCCCGGATTTGTCTATGCGTTGGAACACGAGGTCGAGGTTATCGACCAACAGCACCGGGCGGCGCTTCAGTTCCGCGCAGGTTTGCAGCAATAGTTTTAGACCGGCATCGGCGGGCGCTTTTTCGCTACCGCTTTTGGCCTTGTCTATGGCTGCGTCCAGACGCTCGGCCTGTTCGTCCTGCTCCAGATGATCCAGTTCATCTGCCAAAGCATCGCAGGCAGCCCACCAGAAATCGGACAGGTTTTTCACCTGATACAGTTCTTCCGGGAAGGACAGGGCAATCAGGTGATCGCACAGGTCGGTATCGCGACGGACGGAAACTGCAAGGCGCTTGAGCAGCGTGGTCTTGCCCGCCCCGCGCACACCGACCAACAGGTAGTGTTGCACCGTGCCTTTGCGTGGTGCGCGCGCCAGCTCACCGCGCAGGAAGGTGAATTCTTCCGTGCGGGCGACGAAATTGGCGACGAGGGCATCGTCGCTGAGCCAGTCCGGGTTGTAATGGTGATGGGCCGCAACTGTGCTCATAGCGTGTCCCTCCTCAGCCACCAGCGCCGCAAGGGTTCGAGGCGGAAGCGGTAGCGCTTCACACCCGATGTTTCTTCCGCCCACCAATAAGCATCGCGCAACAGAATGTCGCGCAGGCGGATGAAGGTTCGTTTCGCCTCGTCGGGAGTGGCGTTGCTCATACGCTCTTGCAGTTTGGCCAGCAGGGCTTCCGCGCGCACACCAATGGGATCGCGCGCGGCCAAGTTGAGCAAGGTCAGTGCATGATCGGCATCGGCCTTGCTGAGTTGTATGGTGAGACGCTTTTCCCAGTGATGGAAATCGTTATCGGCACCGGGTTGCACCATGATGTCCATGGCCTGTTCGATCAGGCTGGGCGGGTCATCGTCCGGATGCTCAGCCATGAGCACACGCAAATGATGAAATGCCATCTGCAAGTAATAGGGCTGCGGCCATTGCACGGCCGCGACAATGTGCCGCGCCTCTTCATCTGAAAGTTCGATGTTGTAACTGGTTGCAAGTTCGGCGAGCATGGCGATGGCCACGTCATCGCTGTATGCCGCCAGCCCCTGATGGCTCATGCTGTTGATGGTGTCTGCCATGCCGTGTTCTTGCACCAGCGTATCGAGGCCGACAGAACCCGATACCAGCCAGCGTACCTTGCGCACATCCGGCAAGGCCCGCACGTCGTTGCGGAACCAGTCGAGAAAACGGCGCACGCGCAGCACGCCGTTTTGCGGATCATTGCGTATGACGTTGAACAGCATGATCGGCAACTCATCCACGTAGATCAGCCAGCGCTCATCTGCATGTGCAATCAGGTGCAACACATCTGAGGCCACCTTGGTCCAGTCTTCGGCTTCGCCGTTACCCAGCTTTACGCTGACCGATCCCGCAATTTCGACTGATTTGATGCGTCCGCTTACCTTGCCGAACGCATCGCCGATAGCGCTCTTGGCTTTTTCTGAAAACGAAGCCAACTCCGGTGTAAGCGCCGCCTCCAGCTTATCGAGAAATTCGCGCTCATTCGTACATGAAGCGACGTTGATTTCAATTGCGCGCCAACCTTCGTTGCGCACCGCCGCCATGACGGCGCGCGCGGTCGATGTCTTACCGATGCGGCGCGGGCCGAGCAACAATATGTCATCGTTGGCAAGAATTTCCCGCAGATGCGAGACTACTTTCTCCCGACCGTAAAAATTATCTCCCTCTACGGGTGAACCAGCAATATTATCCATGAACACCCCTTTGAATTAAACGCAAAGGAATCTTAGCACTAAATTTTTATAGTGCAAAGAATTTTTTGTATGGAATTCACTTGCGCTATTGAACTTATTTTAAATCATAAAGTTAGTAAAATTGCAATGGGGTGGCGCAATGACCATTCAACAAAAAACTAATGCGCCTCATCCCAATTCTTTCCCTCACCCAATTCCACCAGCAGCGGCACTTGCAGCTTGGCGACGCCGCACATCAGCTTGGGCAGCATATCCTTGACCAGATGCAATTCCGCTTCCGGCACTTCGAGCACGAGTTCATCGTGTACTTGCATGACAAGGAGGGTATGCAGCTTTTCGGTTTCCAGCCAGTGCTGCACTTTGATCATCGCGAGCTTGATCAGGTCGGCGGCGGTGCCCTGCATCGGGGCGTTGATCGCGGCGCGTTCGGCGCCCTGGCGCTTCATGCCGTTGCTCGCGTTGATCTCCGGCAACCATAAGCGGCGGCCGAACACGGTCTCGACATAACCTTGCTGCTTGGCCTGGTCGCGGGTGCGCTGCATGTAGTCGGCGACGCCGGGATAGCGCGCGAAGTAACGGTCGATGTAGGCCTGCGCCGCGCCGCGTTCGATGCCGAGCTGTTTGGCGAGGCCGAACGAGGACATGCCGTAGATCAGGCCGAAGTTGATAACCTTAGCGTAGCGGCGCTGCTCGCTGGACACGTCGGCGGGCGCGACTATGAATATCTCGGCGGCGGTGGCGCGGTGGATGTCTTCGTTGTTGGCGAAGGCTTGCAGCAGCCCGGCATCGCCGGACAGATGCGCCATGATGCGCAGCTCGATCTGGGAATAGTCTGCCGACACGATGCGGCCGCCCGAGGGCGCGATGAACGCCTCGCGGATGCGCCGGCCTTCGGCGGTGCGCACCGGAATGTTCTGCAGGTTGGGGTCGCTGGAGGCGAGCCGCCCGGTGACGGCGACTGCCTGCGAGTAGCTGGTATGTACGCGCCCGGTTTTGCGATCCACCATCTGCGGCAGCTTGTCGGTGTAGGTCGATTTGAGCTTCGCCATGCCGCGATAGTCGAGCAGAATTTTCGGCAACGGGTAATCGAGCGCCAGTTCCTGCAACACTTCTTCGTCGGTGGACGGATCGCCGCTGGGCGTCTTTTTCTTTGCCGGCAGTTGCAGCTTGTCGAACAGAATTTCCCTGAGTTGCTTGGGAGAATTCAGGTTGAACGGCTGCCCGGCGGCCTCATGCGCGCGGGCCTCCAGCGCGAGCAGCTTCTCGCCCAGCTCGCGGCTCTGTATCTTCAGCAGGTCGCAGTCGAGCAGCACGCCGTTGCGCTCCATCGTGTACAGCACATGCATGCTCGGCAATTCGATGTCGCGATACACATGCTGCAAACCGCTCTGCACCTCTATCTGCGGTGCAAGCGCATGGTGCAATTGCAGCGTGATGTCGGCATCCTCGGCGGCATAGCGCGTGGCGGTGTCGAGATCGACCTGGTCGAAGCAGATCTGCTTCGCGCCCTTGCCGACCACTTCGGCGTAGCTGATGGTCTTCACGTTGAGATGGCGCAGCGCGAGATTGTCCATGTCGTGCGGCTTGTGGCTTTCCAGCACGTAGGATTGCAGCAGCGTGTCGTCGTGTATCCCGGAAAGTGCTACGCCGTGGTTGGCGAAGATGTGCAGGTCGTATTTGAGGTTCTGCCCGAGCTTCTTGTGTTGCGCGCTCTCCAGCCAAGGCTTGAGTTTTTGCAATGCGACAGCGCGGTTAAGCTGATCCGGCGCGCCGGGAAAAATGTGGGTAAGCGGCAGGTAGGCGGCGTGGTGCGGCGTGATCGCGAACGAGATGCCGACCAGTTGCGCGTTCATCACGTCGAGGCCGGTGGTCTCGGTATCCACGCACACCAGTTCGGCGGCTAACAGTTTTTCCAGCCAGGCGTCGAGCTGGGCGTTGGTGAGGATGGTTTCGTAGTGTGCGCTGTCGGTGCGGGTGGGTGAATCACCGGGCATGTCATTTTCATGTAGGTCGGGCTTCAGCCCGACTTGTCGGGATAAATCCCGACCTACTTCGCCATTGAGTTCGCGCAGCCACGACTTGAACTCGAAGCGCTCATACAGGCTGCGCAGTTGTTCCATGTCCGGCGCAGGCGCGGCCAGCCCGCTATACGGTTGCGGCAATGCCACATCACATTTCACGGTGAGCAGGCGGCGCGCCTGCGGCAGCCAGTCCATAGCCTTGCGCAAATTCTCGCCGACCACGCCGCCGACCTCACCGGCATGCTGCATCAAATTGTCCAGCGTGCCGTACTGGGCGAGCCACTTCACCGCCGTCTTGGGGCCGACTTTTTCCACGCCCGGCACGTTGTCCACCGCATCGCCGGTCAAGGTCAGGTAATCCAGGATGCGCTCCGGCGGCACGCCAAATTTGGCGTTTACGCCCGCGATGTCCAGCGTTTCGTTGTTCATGGTGTTGATCAGCGTCACATGCTCATTCACCAGTTGCGCGAGGTCTTTGTCTCCGGTCGCGACGATGCAGCGCACGCCGTCCCTTGCGGCTTGTTGCGCGAGTGTGCCGATCACGTCGTCCGCCTCCACGCCTTCCAGCATCAGCAGGTTCCAGCCGGACGCGGCGATGGCCTGGTGCAGCGGTTCGATCTGCCGCGCGAGATCGTCCGGCATCGCCGGGCGGTGCGCCTTGTATTCGGGATACCAGTCGTCGCGGAAGGTTTTGCCTTTTGCGTCAAATACGCACAGGCTATAATCCGCCGGGTAATCGTGGCGCAACTTGCGCAGCATGTTGAGCACGCCGTAGATCGCGCCGGTCGGTTCGCCGTGCCGGTTGCGCAAATCCGGCATCGCATGGAACGCGCGGTACAGGAAGGATGAGCCGTCTACTAACAGCAATGTTTTGGCGGGATACATTTCGTTTGTTTTAGTGAAACTCACTTCGTTCGCTTTCATTTTCTAAAGGTAATTACATGCACATACCGTCCAAATTGCCCGCCTCCGCATTGCCGGAATCATGGAATTCCAAGGAGGCCTGGCGCGTGTTCGGCATTATGTCAGAGTTCGTCTCCGCCACTGAACGGCTTAACCACATCCACCCCGCGGTCAGCATCTTCGGCAGCGCGCGCACCAAGCCCGGCCAGCCCTATTACAAACTCACCGAGGAAATCGCGCGGCTGCTTTCCGATGCCGGATTTTCGGTCATCTCCGGCGGCGGCCCCGGCATCATGGAGGCCGCCAACAAGGGCGCGTTCTACGGCAAATCGCCCAGCGTCGGGCTGAACATCCAGCTGCCGCACGAGCAGGTCGGCAATCTCTACCAGAACATCAGCCAGACCTTCCAGCACTTCTTCGCGCGCAAGGTGATGTTCGTCAAATTCGCCAGCGCCTATGTGGTGATGCCCGGCGGCTTCGGCACGCTGGACGAGCTGATGGAAGCGTTGACGCTGGTGCAGACCGGCAAGACGCGCAGGATGCCGATCATCCTGGTCGGTAGCCAGTTCTGGGGCGGTTTGCTTGAATGGTTCAAGACCGCACTGCTGGAAGAAAAAGTCATCAGCCCGGAAGACATGAACCTGGTCCAGGTGATAGACGAACCCGAAGCAGTGGTCAGCGCGATTTTCAAACACTACGAAACGCGCGGCTTCGAACCTTCGGAAGCGGAGCGCGAGCGCCAGCTTTATCTGTAAGGTCTCAGGCGAATTATCCAGAAGTTATTTAGCCACGGATATACACGGATAAGCACGGATAAACCTCGCATCGATGAAAGGCATAATCAATCTATCCGTGTAAATCCGTGTTCATCCGTGGCTCAACTGCGTCCCAGAATTTATGCAATACATAGAAAGCTTTCCGCCCATCGAAGATGCGGACGCCAGAATCCTCATTCTGGGCAGCATGCCCGGCGAGGCTTCGCTCCGGGCGGGCCAGTACTACGCGCATCCCCAGAACCTGTTCTGGCGCATCATGGGCGAACTGCTCGGCACCGATCCGGCTTCGCCTTACGAGCAAAGGATGCAGGCGCTGAAGTCGGCCCGGATCGCGCTGTGGGACGTGCTCCGGTCATGCCGCCGCAAAGGCAGCCTGGACTCCAATATCGATCACGAATCGCTCGTTCCGAACGATTTTGCGGCGTTCTTCCGATGCCATCCAAAAATCACTCATGTCTTTTTCAATGGCGCCAAGGCCGAGGAGTGTTACCGCAGGCATGTGCGGCCCGTCACCGGAATCGAATCCATTGAGTACCTGCGCCTGCCGTCCACCAGCCCGGCGAACGCATCCATTTCCTACGGGCGCAAACTTGAGATGTGGCGGGCGGTAACAAGATAAACCCGGGCTCCCTGAGTACCACATGGCCGCACAGTCCCTCCCTACATCGGCTAAAATGCGCCCATTCCAATTCATCGAGGCTACTGCGATGCGCTTCCTGTCCTTTTTACTACTGGGCTGTTTCTCCGTCACCGCCTACGCCCAGAAACCGGTTCCCGACAACCTCGAACCGCTGCCGCCACCGCCCGCCTTCGATGCCGCGCCGGATGCCGCCGGCGAACCGGAAGTGACCATCACCAAGCAGGCCGAACAGACCGTCGAGGAATATCGCGCAAACGGCAGGCTCTACATGATCAAGATCACGCCGAAACATGGCGTGCCTTACTATCTGGTGGACGATCGGGGCGACGGCAAGTTTACGCGCCAGGAAAGCCTCGATTCCGGCCTGCGCGTGCCGCGCTGGATCATTCATAAATTCTAGAACATGGCCGTTTTTACCAGCGTCTCGGAGGCGGAACTGACCGCCTGGCTGGGCGATTATTCCCTGGGCCAATTGCTGGAATTGCAGGCCATCGCATCCGGCATCGAGAACACCAATTACTTCGTGACCACCAGCAACGGCCGTTTCGTACTCACGCTGTTCGAGAAACTCACCGCCGACGAGCTGCCGTTCTATCTGAATCTGATGGCGCACCTCGCGCGCCACGGCATCCCCTGCCCCTGCCCGGTGGCGAACCGGCGTAACCAGTTTCTGGGCGAGCTTAACGGCAAGCCCGCCTGCATCGTCAGCCGCCTGAGCGGCAAGTCCATCGCCGCACCGAACTTCGCGCAGTGCGCCGCGATCGGCGCGATGCTCGGGCAGATGCATATCGCCGGACAGAGCTTCAGCCAGATCATGCCCAACCCGCGCGGCGCGGCATGGCGCACGGCGACCGCGCCGCAGATGCTCCCGTTCCTCGATGCGGAGCAGGCCGCGCTGCTGGACAGCGAGGTTGCGCTGCACGCGCGGCAGAACTGGGCGGCGCTGCCGCAGGGCGTGATCCACGCCGACCTGTTCCGCGACAATGTGCTGCTGGAAAAAAACCGCGTCGGCGGGCTGATTGATTTTTATTTCGCGTGCAGCGATGCGCTGCTGTATGACGTGGCGATCACCGTGAACGACTGGTGCATGGATGCCGATGGCTCGCTGGATGCGGCGCGCGCCCAGGCTTTTCTGCGCGCCTACCACGCGGTGCGCCCGCTGCTGGATGGCGAACGCGAGGCCTGGCCGCTGATGTTGCGTCTGGCCGCATTGCGTTTCTGGCTGTCGCGCCTGTTCGACCTGCACCTGCCGCGCGACGGCGAACTGATCCATGCGCATGACCCGCGCCACTTCGAGCGGATACTGAAAAACCACATCGCAACGGCGCAAGCCGTCTGGCTATAGGGAGACGACATGGAACCGCAACGCTTGCAGATAGGACAAGGCTGGCAGTGGATCAAGCAGGGCTACGCGCTGTTCATGAAAGCCCCGCTGCTGTGGATCGTGGTGCTGCTGATCTGCTTCTTTGCGGTGGCCGGGTTGTCCGCCGTGCCGGTAGTGGGCGAGCCGCTCGCCAGCCTGCTGTTGCCGGCGGTGCT
>JAUYGW010000187.1 GCA_030690245.1 Gallionella sp.
CTGCTGTTGCTGGTGGCGCTGCTGTCGATGCTGCAGGCCACGCTGACCCTGCCCGGTATGGCGGGCATCGCGCTGACGCTGGGGATGGCGATCGATGCGAACGTGCTGATCAACGAGCGCATCCGCGAAGAACTGCGCAACGGCGTCACGCCGCAGGCCGCGATCCATGCCGGATATGACCGGGCGTTTGGCACCATCATCGACTCGAATGTGACTACGCTGATTGCCGGGGTGGCGCTGTTCATGTTCGGTTCCGGTCCGATCAAGGGGTTTGCGGTGGTGCTGTGTCTGGGCATCCTGACGTCGATGTTCAGCGCGGTGCTGATTTCTCGCGCGCTGGTGAACCTAGTCTACGGGCGCAGGGCGCGCCTCGCCAAGGTGGCGATCGGCTAGGTCTGAAAGGCATATTAGCCACGGATTGACACGGATGAACACGGAACAGAGATACATGCAGTGCAAGGTTCCGGTCTGGGGTGGGATGTTCGTGGCCATATCAACAACGACTATGGCTTTTGTCTGTGTCAATCCGTGTTTATCCGTGGCTAATCACGGTTTTTAGGGAAATCTGAAATGGAATTCTTCAGGATCAAAAAAGACATCCCGTTCATGAGTTACGGGAAAATCACCACCAGCATTTCGCTGGTGACTTTCCTGTTTGCGGTATTTTTCCTCGCCACCAAGGGACTGAATTTCGGCATCGACTTTACCGGGGGGACGGTAGTGGAGGTGCATTACGCGCAGCCCGCCGACCTGGTCAAGGTGCGTGAACAGCTTGCCACTGTGGGCATGCCGGATGCACTGGTGCAGAATTTCGGCTCCAGCCACGACGTGCTGATCCAGGTGCCGCTCAAGCAGGAGCTCGCCGGGGCGAAATTGAGCGAACATGTGCTGGAGGGCCTGCGCAAGCAGGATGCTGGCGTGGAGATGCGGCGCGTGGAATTCGTCGGCCCGCAGGTCGGCAAGGATCTGGTGGAGAACGGCGCGCTGGCCCTGCTGCTGGTCTGCCTGGGTATCATCGGCTATCTGTGGCTGCGCTTCGAATGGAAATTCGGCCTTGCCGCGATTATCGCCAACCTGCATGACGTGGTGATCATCCTCGGCTTCTTTTCCTTCTTTCAGTGGGAATTTTCGCTGTCCGTGCTGGCGGCGGTACTGGCGGTGCTGGGCTACTCGGTGAACGAATCGGTCGTGGTGTTCGACCGGATCCGCGAAAACTTCCGCAACCTGCGCAAGACCGGGGTCGCCGAGATCATCGACAACGCGATCACGCGCACCATGTCGCGCACCATCATCACGCATGGTTCGACGCAGATGATGGTCGGCGCGATGCTGCTGCTCGGCGGCGAGACGCTGCACTACTTCGCCATGGCACTGACCATCGGGATCCTGTTCAGCATCTACTCCTCGGTGCTGGTGGCCAGCCCGCTGCTGATGCTGTTCGGAGTGTCGCGCGAAGATTTCATCAAGCCGGAGAAGACCGAGGCCGAGGAAGTCCTTCCGTAAATCTTGAAAAACGATTCAGCCACGGATTAACACGGATGTACACGGATTATCAATGAGTAACCTTGTAGCCTTACCTACGTGCCTCTTCCATTGCCGGTTTTTTCTGTGTCTATCTGTGTTTATCCGTGGCTAATGGCTGTTTTCTCAAGATGAATCTTTCGCTGTAGAACGGGAAAAAACTTTGGATCTGTTAGCCGCTTTCATCGACATCGTCCTGCATCTGGACACTCACCTGCTGGCGCTCACCCGTGAGTACGGCGTGTGGGTATACGCCATCCTGTTTCTGATCATCTATTGCGAAACCGGCCTGGTGGTGATGCCTTTCCTGCCCGGCGATTCGCTGCTGTTCGTGGCGGGTGCGCTGTGCGGCCTGGGCGCGCTGCGGCTGGAATGGCTCGCACCGTTGCTGATGCTGGCTGCGTTCAGCGGCGACAATACTAATTACTGGATCGGCAGGTTGCTCGGGCTGCGCTTGCTGAGGCGCACGAACGGGCTCATCAAGCGCGAACATATCGACAAGACCCATGCCTTCTATGAGAAGCATGGCGGCAAGACTATCCTGTTCGCGCGCTTCCTGCCCATCGTCCGCACCTTCGCTCCGTTCGTGGCGGGGATCGGGCTGATGCGCTACCGCCTATTCATGCTGTTCAGTGCGCTGGGCAGCCTGGTGTGGATCGGCAGCCTCACCGTGGCGGGCTATTTCTTCGGCAACATCCCGATCATCAAAAACAACCTCACCCTGATGATCCTCGGCATCATCGTCATCTCGTTCCTGCCCGCCATCCGCGAATTCATCCGTCACCGCAAACAGGCAGCGTGAGGGTGGTGCGCCAGCACCGGGTACCCCACGGCGTACTCCGCGCTTACCTGCCAGGCGAATCAAAAACGCGTGATAACTATCAATTTTTTTCGTGTTCTTCGTGGTGCAAATGAAGTTTTCATGGCTAACATTTTGAAACAATTGTTTTGGAACGCTTGGGCGGATGCCAAGTCATAATGCCGTCCCGTGATTAACGGGTGTTTTCAAAGGAGCGGAAAAATGAAGAAGAGTCTGTTGGTATTGAGCCTGATTTCCTTGTATGGCAGCGCATTCGCGGCGGATTTCACCGACACCGCGCGTGTGGTTTCCAGTACCCCGATTTACGAGCGCGTCACGGAACCGAAACGCGAATGCTGGACGGAGACCGTGCAGGCCGCGCCCAAAGAACGTTCAATGGGCGGCGCGGTACTCGGCGGTGTCGCCGGCGGCCTGCTGGGCAGCCAGGTTGGCGGCGGCAGCGGCAATACGGCCGCGACTGGCGCCGGCGCGGTTGCCGGTGCAGTGGTCGGCGACCGCGTGTCCAATCCGGACAGCAACCGTTCCGCAACCGGCTCGGTAGTCGGCGGTTTGGCCGGCGCGTTGCTGGGCAGCCAGATCGGCGGCGGCACGGGTAACAAGGCCGCGACCGCAGTGGGCGGCATTGCCGGTGTAGTGATCGGTGATCGCGTCGCCAACCCGGATCAATCGCGCACCGAACAGGTAGAGCGCTGCCGCCAGGTTGATTCCAGCCGCGAAGTGGTCAAGGGTTACAACGTGACTTATCGTTACAATAACCAGGACATCACCACTACGTTGCCGTACCAACCCGGCTCGACTCTCCGTGTGGGCGTGAGCGTCATCGAAGACCAGCGCGATAGCCGCTATGAAGAGCCGCAAGGCCGCCGCTATGAAGGACGCAGGGATAGACCCAGTTATCAGTGATCTGATTTTCGCCCGCAAAAAAGCCCGGTTTGATCCGGGCTTTTTTGCGGGCGTTTGTGCGGTAAGGCACACGCGCTTCATGGTTTTTTTGCTAGTATGCATAACAGCCTTGGTTGGTAATGGAAGCTTGCGAATCCGGCCATTGGCGAATGTTGACTAAGAGGGGTGCATGGAAAAACGTAAGGCTCGTGTATTGATCGCGGATGATGAGCCGCATATTCGCAGTTTGATCAGCTTGATTGTCACATCGTTGGGAGCGGAGGTCGTCGCCGAAGCCTCCGATGGTGAGCAGGCATTAAGCATGTACAAGCAATTCTCGCCGGACATGGTGCTGCTCGACATCAATATGCCGAAGATGGATGGGATCAGTGTCCTGAAACAAATCATGGCGATCGACAATAGAACCCTGGTGGTGATGTTGACCTCATTGAATGCGCTTGAGGTCGTGAAGGAGTGCATCGATAACGGGGCATGGAATTACATCCTGAAGAATACGACTGCGGAGGAGCTGCACAAGGCGATCAGCGCAACCTGGGGCGAATATATGGAAGCAATCAAAGCAGCCAGGATAGTTGCATCATCATGAATTGTAATCACACCAACCCGGCGGGTTATGCTTTCTGCGGCACATGCGGGGGCGCATTGGAGCATGTCCGCTGCCGTTGCGGCTTCGTCGCCGGGAGCGGCGATATTTTCTGCGGCCGCTGTGGGACAGGTTTGGCCGATGTTGCGGCCGGGGATGCCGGGGGCGCCACCGATGCCGATCGGCGCTTCGATCTCGAGCGCCTGGCGCTTCAGGCGGCGGAAGAAAAACAGTTCCTGGAGTCAACCGATAAAGCGCGCGTCACCCAGGACGATATCCGCAAGCTGCTCACCATGCGCAGAAAGAAATTCTGATGATGGAACTGACGGAAGCGCTGGTCGCGAATTTACAGGAAAAGGCACATGTTCCATCCGTGCCGCTGGCAGGCATGATCAGGGCGGCAAAAAATGATGCGGTCGATTTTGCGCAGTTCATCATCCAGGATGGGTATCTGGACCGCGACACGGCGGGGGAATTGCTGGCGAGCCAGTTGAACCGCACTTACGTCAACCTGAGCAAAACCCTGTTTCAGGATGAAATGGTTTCCCTGCTGACCGGGGAGATCGCGCAACGCTACCGGGCTATCCCGCTCTACCATTTGGGCGACGCGGTGACGGTGGCGATGGTTGCACCCAATGACCCGCAGGTAGTCGCGGCGCTGGAAAATTTGCTGATGAAGCCGATCAGCCCGGTCTTCTGTTTCAAGGATGAGATCGATTCGGCAATCAAGGTCAATTATCAATCCGCCCAGCATGTGGATGAGCTGGCGACGAGCTTCGACCTGAAGGTGTTCCAGGCAGGAGAGTTGAGCGATGCGGCGCTGGCGAAACTGATCGACTCCAAGCCGCTGGTCGAGCTTGGCGATTCGATCATCCTGCTGGCGCTCAAGGAACGCGCTTCGGATATCCATATCGAGCCGAAGAGGAACGAGGTGGTCGTGCGCTTCCGCATCGACGGGGATCTGGTGGACAGGCTGTTCCTGCCCAAGGAAATGGCGTTGCCGCTGACCTCGCGTTACAAAATCTCATCCGGGCTGGATATTACCGAGCGGCGCAAGCCGCAGGATGGCAGGCTCAGTTTTGTGCTGCCGATGAAAACGCTGGATTTGCGCGTCTCCAGCCTGCCTGTCATGCACGGCGAAAAAGTGGTGATGCGCATCCTGGGCTCGTTGTATACCAGCGCCATCCTGAATCTGGACAAGCTGGATTTCTCTCCCGAGGTGTTGCGCCCGTTCAAGACCATCCTGAAATATCAGCAGGGCATCCTGTTCGTGACCGGCCCGACCGGCTCAGGCAAGAGCACCACGCTGTATGCGGCGCTGAATTTCATCAATACGCGCGACATCAACATCGTCACCATCGAAGACCCGGTCGAATACGATGTGCCGACCCTGAACCAGGTGATGGTCAACGACAAGGCTGGCCGGGGCTTCAAGGAGGTGTTGCGCTCGGTGTTGCGCCAGGATCCGGATGCCATTCTGGTGGGCGAAATCCGCGACACCGAAACCGCACGCATCGCCGCTCAGGCGGCGTTGACCGGCCATCTGGTGCTGGCCACGCTGCACACCAACGATGCGATTCAGGCCACCACAAGGTTGCTGGAAATGGGCGTGGAACGTTTCATCGTGGCGCCGTCCATCATCGGCGTGCTGGGGCAGCGTCTGGTGAAAAGGCTGTGCGAACACTGCAAGACCGAACATCGTCCCGATCCCGAGGAGTTGCGCCAGTACTTCTACTGGCGCGAAGGCGCCGAGCTGCCGGTTTTTTACACAGGCTCAGGCTGTGAGCATTGCGGCGGGTCGGGTTATGCCGGACGGGTCGGCATCCATGAATTTTTGAAAGTCACTCCGCAGATACGCGATGCGATCCTGCGCGATAGCAATTATGACGAAATCTTGGGTATCGCGGTGCGGCAGGGGTTTCACAATCTGCGTTACGACGGTTTCAAGAAGGCATTGCGCGGGTTGACCTCGCTGGAAGAGGTGATACGCGCCACCGCTTCGCTGGAAGACTATTGAGGGGCATGACGCGCAGCAGGTTTAAGCAGAATGCCGCCGCCGGTTCATTCGAGCCGGCCGGTGGAGAATCGGGGGCACTTTGAGCAATTGGCAACGTCTGTTCGACCGCCGTAACCGTCCCGCCTGGGCGGTTCTGCTGGTCTATCTTTTGCTCGCCCTGGTGGCCTGGTACGGCTTGCGCATGCAGGCCATGAAAAACGCCGAGCGGCAATTCGAGACGCATGTCCGCGATGTGACCGATTCCATCAAGGAACGGTTGCGCCAGAACGAGCAGATTCTGCTGGGCGGTGAGGGTTTGTTCGCTGCCCGTGAAGCGGTGGATCGTCTGGTATGGCGCACCTACATCGAGCGCCTGCACCTCAAGGAAAACTATCCGGGCATCCAGGGTGTCGGTTTCATCGAGATTATCAGGCCTGCCGATCTGCAAGCCCATATCGCCGCGATACGCGCCGAAGGGTTTCCGGGCTATACGGTTCACCCGCCCGGCGAACGGCCGCTCTACACCTCAATCGTTTATCTGGAGCCTTTTTCCGGGCGCAACCTGGCGGCTTTCGGCTATGACATGATGTCGGAAGCCACCCGCGCCCAAGCCATGCGCATGGCGGCAGAGAGCGGCAAGACCACCATCTCCGGCAAGGTGAAGCTGATGCAGGAAACGCACGGCAAGGAACAAGCCGGTTTCCTGATGTATGTGCCGGTCTATCGCAAGCATCAGTCGCCGCCAACGCTGGAAGAAGGATGGAAGGCTTTGCAGGGCTTCGTTTTCAGCCCCTACCGTGTCGATGACCTGATGGCAGACATCTTGGGCGACCGGACTCCGATGCTGGATTTCGTCATTTTTGACGGGGAGGGGGAAACGGACGGGGCGCGCATGTTCGACTCGGCGGGTGATGGGAAGCGTGTTGCGTCACCCATGGTGAGCGGCGTACGCACAATTGAGGCCTATGGGCATACATGGACCGTGCGCCTGGATAGCCGCCCGGAATTTGAAGCGGGCTTTCAATCGCCGTTGAACACCGTCATTCTGGCGCTGGGCGGGGGCATCAGCGTGCTGTTGTTTCTCCTGGTGTCGTTCCTGATTTTCCGGCGCGAACGTGCGGAGGAGATGGCGCAGCGGATGACCGAAGACATCCGGGCCAGCGAGGAAAAACTCCGCCAGAGCGAGGCGCGTATCCACGCCATTGTGGATGGCGCGGATCATTTGATTATCACCACCGATACCGAGGGGGTCATTCAGCTGTTCAATCACGCGGCAGAGCGTCATCTTGGCTATCGCGCCGAAGAAGTCATCGGTAAATTGGCTATGGCTGTGTTTATCGACGCCGACGAAGTTTTGCGCCGCGCGCAGAAATTGACCGCAGCCGGTATGCCGGTCGAGCCGGGCCTTGAGGTGTTCACCGCCCGCGCCCGGAAAGATGCGAATGGTGAGACCAGTGAATGGACCTACATCCGCAAGGATGGCAGCCGTTTCCCGGTATCGTTGACGGTTACGGCTTTGCGTGACGGGCGCGGCGAGATTAATGCCTTCCTCGGGATTGCAACGGATATTACCGAGCGCAGGCACGCCGAGAGCGAGTGGCGCAAACTCTCGCGCGCCGTTGAGGAAAGCCCGGTTTCGGTGGTGATAACCGACGCCGACGGCAATATCGAGTATGCCAATGCCAGGTTTTCCGAAGTGACCGGCTATGCCATCGATGAGGTGATAGGGCGGAACCCGCGGATTCTGCAATCCGGCCTGACACCGGTCGAGGTGTATCAAAGCTTGTGGCAAACCATTCTGGGCGGCCGTCAATGGCGCGGCAAGCTGCAAAACCGCAAGAAAAACGGCGAACTGTTCTGGGAAGAAATTTACATCTCCGCGATTCGCGACAGAGATGGCAAGACCACCAATTTCGTCGCAGTGAAAGAAGATATTACCGAGCGCATAAAAATCGAGCGCATGAAAAACGAATTTATTTCCACCGTGAGCCATGAGCTGCGCACGCCGCTGACGTCGATCCGCGGCGCGCTGGCGTTGATTGCCGGCGGCGTGATGGGGGAATTGCCGGCGGCAGCCAAGCCGCTGGTCGAGATTGCGCACAAGAACAGCGAACGGCTGATCCTGCTGGTCAATGACATCCTCGACATGGAGAAAATCGAGGCGGGCAAGATGGAGTTCGACATGCAGCCGGTCAAGCTCATGCCGTTGTTGAAACAGGCGCTGGAAGGCAATCATGCCTACGCCGAACAATACCAGGTCAGTTATGAGCTGGAGTGCGGACCGGCGAGCGACTTAGCGAGTGATTTATCCGGTGATTTATCCGGGGCGATGGTCAGAGTGGATGCCAACCGGATGATGCAGGTGTTGTCCAACCTGCTGTCGAATGCGGCCAAGTATTCGCCCGCGGGCGACAAGGTGCGGGTTGCGGTTGAGCGTATGGATCATCGTATCCGTGTGGCAGTGAAGGACAATGGCCCGGGTATTTCCGACGAATTCAAGGGGCAGATATTCCAGAAATTCGCCCAGGCCGATTCTTCCGATACCCGCAAAAAAGGCGGGACCGGCCTGGGGCTTTCCATTACCAAGGCGATCGTCGAACGGATGGGCGGCAGCATCGGGTTCGACTCGCAACCCAATGTGCAGACCGTGTTTTATGTTGAATTTCCTGAATGGGTGGAAAGAAAACTTTCTGAAATTGGCCATCGTATCAACGGCTCCGCGCACAGAGTGCTGGTGTGCGAAGATAGCCGCGATACCGCTACCGTATTGCGCATGATGCTGGAGCAGGCGGGCTATGCGGTGGACATCGCCTACAATGCGAATCAGGCCAAGCAGCTGCTGGCTCAAGGCGGCTATGCGGCGATGACGCTCGATCTCGAATTGCCGGGGCAGAGCGGCATTTCGCTGATCCGCGAGCTGCGCGGGCAGGAGGCAACCGCCAACCTGCCGACCCTGGTGGTTTCCGCCAAGGCATCTGAGGGCCGGCAGGCGTTGAATGGGGAGGCGTCTGGCGTTGTCGATTGGATCGATAAGCCGGTCGATCAGGAGCGGTTGCTGTCGGCGCTCAACCGGGTCGCCGGAAAATCGGGACGGGCGCGCCCCAAAGTGTTGCATGTCGAGGATGACCCGGATATTTTCCAGGTGGTGCATCAGGTTGCGGGTGACGTGGCGGATATGGTTCAGGCCACAAACCTGGCTGAAGCCAGGCAAATGCTCTCCCAGTGCCATTATGACCTGGTGATTCTCGATCTGGATTTGCCGGATGGTTCAGGCAAGGAATTACTGTCGCTGATGAAGGAAGCCTTGCCGCCTATTCCGGTGCTGGTTTTTTCCGTGCATGAAATTGGTTTGGAGGATGCAAAAGGAGTGGATGCGGCGCTGGTGAAGTCGCGCTCCGACAATGCGCAGTTGCTGGCAACCATCAAACGTTTGATCGGAGTCGAATAGGATGAAAAATAACAGGAAACCCTCGGTGCTGGTGGTGGATGACGACCACATGATGCGCGAGATGCTGAAACTTATTCTGCATAGCGATGATTATCAGGTGCTCGGCGAGGCCGCCAATGGCAAAAACGCAATCACGCTATGTGCGAACCTGAAACCAGGCTTGGTACTGCTCGACATCAACATGCCGGAAATGGACGGGTTACAGGCGCTGGAAGAAATCCGCAAAATAAGCCCGGCGACAAAAGTGATCATGGTGAGCGCCGAGGCAACGATGGACAGGGTCAGCGAGGCAATCAAAAAAGGCGCGGTTGGTTTTGTGGTCAAGCCGCTTAATGCGACCAGCGTACTGGGCAAGATCGAGAGTTGTTTCAGAAAAGGGGGATTGCAATGGCGGACAAGCTGACGCGTATCCTGTATGTGGAGGACGAGCCGGACATCCAGACGGTGGCGCGGCTTGCGCTGGAAACTCTGGGTGGCTTTACGGTGGAAATATGCAGCTCCGGGAGCGAGGCGCTGGACCGGGCCCCTGCTTTTGATCCGCAACTCATTTTGCTGGACGTGATGATGCCGGGCATGGATGGGCCGACCACTTTGGGCAAACTGCGCGAGCTGCCGCAGTTTGCCTTTACGCCGGCCATTTTCATGACCGCCAAGGTGCAGCCCGGCGAGGTCGCGGGCTACAAGGAAATCGGTGCGGTCGATGTTATCCCGAAGCCCTTCGATCCGATGACGCTATCGAGCCAGGTGCAGGCTATCTGGGAACGCTGCCATGGTTGACCCGGCTGGCCTGCAAGCCAAGCTGAAAGCCCTGAGCGATGCCTACGCCGCGCAATTGCCGGAAAAGCTCAGGCAGATCGAACAGGCGTGGGAGCAGTTACCTCGGGATGGTTGGGATGAGGAGGGCTTTCAAACCATGCACCGCATGGTGCATAGCCTGACCGGATCGGGCAAGACCTTCGGTTTTGCCCTGCTTAGCGACGTGGCGCGCAACCTGGAGGAATATCTCAAACAGCTCGCACAGTCGAAGGCGGTGCCGGGCGAAGAACAGCGCAGACACATACAGGTTTTGCTGGGCGAGCTTCATCAGGTGGTCACACACAGGGATGCTGCATCCGGCGATCAGCCCGGGCTGATCGCGGTTGCGCGGCCTGACCGGAAGGCTTCTGGCTGCAGCCGCATTTTTGTGGTGGAGGATGACAGCGAACAGGCGGAGGAGCTGAAAGCCCAGTTGAGCTACTTTGGCTACGATGTGAGTGTGTTCAATACCCTGGCGGATTTCCGGCTTGCCATGCAGGCCAACCCGAATGTCGTGGTGCTGATGGACGTGAACTTTCCTGAAGCCAGCCAGGGCGGGATTGAAATGATGAAGGAAATTCAGCAGGGGCGCGATATTCCTGTCCCGGTGGTTTTTCTTACTGCATACGATGTATTTTCGGCAAGACTGGAAGCGGTGCGCGCCGGTGGCATCGCTTACCTAAGCAAGCCGATCAACATCGGCAGCCTGATCGATAAACTTGATGTGCTGACCTCGACCCAACCCGCCGCACCCTACCGGGTCTTGGTCGTTGACGATTCGGAATTACTCACCACCTATTGCGCTACGGTGCTGGAACAGGCCGGAATGATGGTGAAGGCGGTCAACAACCCGTTGAACGCGATGGAATCGCTGCTTGAGTTTGCTCCGGATCTGATCATGATCGATATGTATATGCCGGGATGCAACGGCATGGAACTGGCCAAGGTCATTCGCCAGCTGGATGCCTTCGTCAGCATCCCGATCGTGTTCCTTTCTGCCGAAAGTGATCTCGACAAGCAGCATCTCGCGATGGGGCTGGGGGCAGATGATTTTCTGACCAAACCGATACAGCCGCAACATTTGGTTTCTTCCATATCCAGCCGAGTGCGGCGTTCCCTCAAACTGCGCTCCTTCATGGTGCGCGACAGCCTGACCGGCTTGCTCAATCACACCGCCATCAAGGATCGGCTGGATCATGAAGTGGCGCAGACAAAACGGCACGGAACGCCGCTGGCGTTCGCGATGGTCGACATCGACCACTTCAAGCAGGTGAACGACACCTACGGCCATTCGGCCGGAGACCGGGTGATCAAAAGCCTCGCGCGCCTGCTCAAGCAGCGCCTGCGCGAAACGGACATGGTCGGACGCTATGGCGGTGAGGAATTCGCGGTTATCCTGAGCAATACCGATGGGAGGACGGCGGTGAGAGTGCTGGATGACATCCGTAAGGATTTTTCACGGTTGCACCATCTGGCGGACAGTAAAGAATTTTCCGTCACATTTAGCTGCGGGGTTGCCGATGTTTCGTGCTTCGGCGACGCCACCAAATTGTGCGATGCGGCTGACAAGGCGCTATACAGGGCCAAACACACCGGGCGCAACCGGGTGATGCCGGCGGGCACGCCTACGGTCAGCGGCGCGGACTTTTCTTGATCAAGGCGGCTTGCCCGCCCATTAATATCGGACTTTACGTTAAAAACGCATGAGCGAAACTTCCCAGCAAACCGTATCGATTCTGGCAGTAGAAGATGATCCCGGCGATTTCGGATTGATTCAGGCGTATGCGCGCTTGGCCGAACTTGGCATCAATGGCGGCAAAGGGTCAGTGACATGGGCGAAAACGCTGGCTGAGGGCGTAGCTGCAGCGCAAAGCAACAAGCCCGATGTCGTACTGCTCGACCTGTCGTTGCCAGACTCGACTGGAATTGCGACGGTACACGCGATGCGCGCCGCCTTGCCTGACATGCCCATCGTAGTGCTGACCGGGCATGACAACCATACCCTCGCCGCTGCGGCCCTGCAAGCCGGCGCCCAGGATTATCTGGTCAAGGGGCAATTCGCACAAGATGCGCTGGGCCGTGCGGTGCGCCATGCGTTGGTGCGCCATACGCTGGAATTGAGGCTCAAGGAAAGTGAAAAAATATTGCTTGATTCACGCAATCACCTGAAAGAGCAAGTTGGAAAAATGACACTCCAAATGAAAGAGCTCAGGGATGAATTTGAAGACGTCAATACGACGCTAAGGGTTCTGCTCGATAACAGGAACAAGGATAAATCTGCCGCCCAAGATGCGCTAGCGCGCGAAATGAGCCAGGAGGTTGCGCCATTTTTATTGAAGCTTAAAAAAAGCGTCCGGGATCACAAGCAAGCCCGTTTGCTGGATGTTATTGAGAACAACCTGCAACAATTGGCCTCTGCGTATGGCAACACGAATGCCTGCACATTGCTCTTCTGGCAGTTAACGCCGGTCGAAATACAAGTGGCATCCATGATCAAGCAGGGGCTGTCTACCAAGGATATCGCCACGGCCTTATCCCTCTCTCCGGAAACTATCAATGTCCACCGGAAACATATCCGGAAAAAACTCGGCCTATCCAGTAAAGCGGACAATCTTCGCAGCCATCTGACGTCGTTGCCCGGTTGATCGACAAGCATTTCGCTTAACTGTTCACAATGGTTATTTTAATAACCATTTCCTTACCCATTCAATCACGATTCTAAATGCTTGTCCCTTTGCTTTCACTGCACTAAGGTGTCAGTGCGTAATGCCAACAAAAGTATTTGAATATGGCCGGTAATTTAAAGTTTGAAAAAATCAAGGCAACCCGCGTGTTGCTGATGCTGGCCTGCCTGCTGGGGATGGCAATACCCATCGCACCGGCTTGCGCCGCCGAGCCGGTGAAAATCGGCGTGCTGACTTATCGACCCAAATCGCAAACCCTGGCGCAATGGCAACCTTTGGCAGCCGCTCTCAAGCAGGCTGTGCCGGGGCGCGATTTTGTGGTCGAGGCGCTTGATTTTACCGAAATGGAAACGGCGGTTGCCGCCCGCCAACTGGATTTTGCGCTCACCAATCCCGCGCATTATATTTTGCTGGCAAAGCGCGGCGGGATGTCGGCGCCGCTCGCCACATTGGCGGCAGATGCGCAAGGCAAGGCCGTCGCCGTCTCCGGCGGCGTCATCTTCAGCCGCGCGGGGCAGGCGAAAATCAACAGCTTGGCCGATTTGCGCGGCAAGACTATTGCCACCACCAGTACCGGCTCGGTGGGCGGTTATCAGGCGCAGGCATACGAACTGAAGCAGGCGGGCATCCGCCTGCCGCAAGACGCCAAAATGCTGTTCACTGGCATGCCGCTCGACAACGTGGTTGCGGCAGTGCTGGCTGACCGCGCCGACGCGGGTTTTGTGCGCGCCGGCGTGCTGGAAGACTTGGCACGCGAAGACAAGCTGGATATGGCGCAGGTCAAGATTATCAACCGTCAGGATTTGCCTGGATTTCCGGCGCAAGCCTCTACCCGGCTTTATCCGCAATGGTCATTTGCAGCTTCATCACATATCGACGAAAACCTTGCCCGGAATGTTGCCGCCGCACTCTTCCTGCTGGAAGAAAATCTGGCTGCCGCCAAAGCCATGAACATCCACGGTTTCGTCATTCCCGCCGACTACACGCCGGTGGAAGATATGCTGCGTGAACTCCGCCTGCCGCCTTTTGATGCAGCACCGGAATTTTCCTTTTCTGACGTGTGGCGCCAGTATCGCTGGCAGGCCATTTTCTCCCTGATTACCGCCGGATTGATCTTGTTGCTGGGTTTGCGGTTGCTGATCAGCAACCGCAAGCTGAAAGCCACCCACCTCACCGTGTTGCAGCAAAAACAACAATTGGAGGAAAGCGAACAACGCTACCGCCTCCTGTTCAGCAACAACCCGCTGCCGATGTTTATTCTGGCGGAAGACAGCCTGGCGTTCCTGGAGGTGAATGAGCGCGCCATCAAACACTACGGGTTTACGCGCGAGGAATTCAGCCGGATGACGCTATATGACATCCGCGTCGTAGAGGGTGGCCTGGAGTTCAAGCGCGCGATTACCAGCTCGCCAGGCGACAAAGTCTTGATCGAAGCACGCCAAAAAAAGAAGGACGGTGCGGTGATTGACGCCGCCATCAACGCCATGCCGATTAAGTACGGCACAACGCCCGCCTGGATTGCGTTGATGCAGGACATTACCGGGCGCAGGGCCATACAGAGGAAAATGGCGGAACAACTGGCGTTCATCAAGGCGGTCATCAATGCCGAGGTCAATGCCTTGTCGGTTTGCCATGGCATAGACGAACCGCCTTATACCAATTTCACGGTCTGGAACCCGAGCATGGAGGCGCTGACCGGCTACCGCATGGAAGAGATCAATCACCTCGGCTGGTACCAGACCGTCTATACCGATCCGGAACTCCAGGAGCAGGCGCGGCAGCGCATGGAGCGCATACGCCAGGGAGACCACTTGCACGGCGAGGAATGGACGATCACCCGCAAGGATGGCGGGCACCGCGTTGTCCAGGTTTATACCGTGACCGTTACCGAAGACAAACGCGGCGCTCACACGCTGGCCGTCATGCAAGACATCACCGAACGCAAGCAGGTGGAAAAAGCGTTGCGCGAAAAAACCCAGCTTCTCGACAGCATCGTCGATAACATTCCCAGCATGGTCTTCCTGAAGCGCGCCTCGGATCTTCGTTTTGTATTGTTCAACCGGGCTGGCGAAGCGCTGGTCGGCCACAGCCGCAACGAGCTGCTGGGGCGCAATGATTACGACTTCTTCCCGAAGGAGCAGGCGGATTTTTTTACCGGCAAAGACCGTGCGACGCTGGAGCAGGGCGGCATAACGGACATACCCGAAGAGCCCATCGAAACCTCCAGCGGAAGCCGTATCCTCCACACAAAAAAACTGGCGCTCCGGGACGAACAAGGTCAGCCCCAGTATCTGTTAGGTATTTCGGAGGACATTACCGAGCGCAAGCAGATAGAGGCTGCGCTGCAGGAGAGCGAAAAACTCTATCGTTCCCTGTTCGAAAATACGCTGAACGGACTCGCCTATTGCCAGATGATTTTCGAGCAGGATCAGCCGCAGGACTTCATTTATCTCAGCGTTAATGCCGCCTTCGAGACACTGACGGGATTGAAAAATGTCGCTGGCAAAAGGGTGTCCGAAGTTATTCCCGGTATACGGCAGTCCGATGCCGGCTTATTCGAAATTTACGGGCGGGTATCCCTGTCCGGCAAGCCGGAACAGTTTGAAATATACCTGGAAGCCTTGCAGCAGTGGTTTTGGATATCCGTGTATAGCCCGGAAAAGGGGTATTTCTTGGCTGCATTTGACATTATCACCGAGCGAAAAAAATACGAAGAAGAGCTCAAACGCTCCAATGCCGAGCTGGAGCAATTCGGCTACGCCATTTCCCACGACATGCGCCAGCCGTTGCGCATGGTCTCGAGCTATTTGCAACTGATCGAGATAAGCCTGTCCGACCAATTGGACAGCGAGAAGCGCGATTATTTCAACTTCGCCATTGACGGCGCGAAGCGTATCGACCAGATGCTGGTGGCCTTGCTCGAATACTCGCGGGTCGGCAGGATGGGCGAACTGCCAAGGTGGATCGAGAGCCGCGCCGTGTTCGACGAGGCGCTGCTGTTCCTCCAGCCGGCCATCAACGAAGCGCAGGCCAGGCTGGATATTTCCGGCGACTGGCCATCCATTTTTGTCAATCACGACGAGATATTGAGGCTCATGCAGAACCTGATCGGCAACGCTGCCAAATTCCGTGTCGCCGGGCGGACACCGGAAATCACGATCACCAGCAAATTGGGCAAGAACGAATGGCACTTGTGCGTCGCCGACAATGGCATCGGCCTGATCCCCGATCAAATCAAACGCTTATTCCAGATGTTTCAGCGCCTGCAGTTGCGCGCTGCCTACGAAGGCAACGGCGTTGGCCTGGCGCTTTGCCGCAAGATTGTCGAACATCATAAAGGGCGCATCTGGGCGGAGTCGGCAGGCGAAGGCCAGGGCAGCAAATTTCATGTCGTGTTGCCTGTGCCGCCCCAATCAACATGAGCAGAATCTATATGAGCGAGAACCGCAGCCCGCGCCTCCTGCTGGTGGAGGACGAACCCGGCGATGCCCGCCTGATGCGGTTGGCGATGCAAAAAAACGGCTACGCCGTCGATCTGCAAGATGCCAGCGATGGCCACGAAGCGTTATGTTTTCTGCAACGTCGGGGTGAGCAATTTGCCGGCGCGCCACGCCCGGACCTGATTTTGCTGGACCTCAAAATGCCGGGGCAGGGCGGCCTGGAATTTCTCGAAGCCATCAAGCAGGATGAAAACCTTCGCGCCATTCCGGTGGTGGTGATTACCACGTCGGCGCTCGAAGCCGATGTATTCAATGCTTACAGGCTGGGTGCGGCGGGTTATGTGCTCAAGCCCGTTGACATCAACGAATTTGTCGCCGCAATCCACAGCCTTGGCCAATACTGGTTCAAGCTGGTGCGGCTGCCCGAGAATCAGGAATGAAGCCAGAAAACACAACCAAGGGAAATTTAGGTGCGAATTCATTCGCACACAGCCCATTGTCAGTGCGAATGAATTCGCACCTACAAATGCTGCTCAAGAGCATGGCGCTATGGAAAGGTTTTCGCCAGATGTTTTTTATTGCGCCAACCGTGTTGGCGATGCTGCCCGCGCCGGCTGGCGCGGCAAGCGCAACCGATCTCACCGAACTTTCCATCGAGCAGCTGCTGGATGTCGAGGTCACTTCGGCGGGGCGCAAGGCCCAGAAACTGGAGAATACCGCGACGGCCATCTACGTGATCACTCAGGAAGATATCCGCCGCTCCGGCATGACCACCATTCCCGAACTGTTGCGCAGAGTGCCGGGGTTGCAGGTGGCGCAGATTAACGGCAATACCGTGGCCGTCGGCAGCCGTGGCTTCAACCAGAGGTACAGCAACAAACTGCTGGTTATGCTGGACGGGCGCACCCTGTACACGCCGACATTCTCAGGTGTTTTTTGGGATGCCCAGGATGTGGTGCT
>JAUYGW010000189.1 GCA_030690245.1 Gallionella sp.
GCGTGGTGATCGCGCGGATGAAGGCCGGGTCGTCGTCGCTGTTCGCGATCAGCCGCAGATAGGCGGTGATATCCTTGATCTCGGCCTTGTCGAAAAACGACGTGCCGCCGCTGACGGTATAAGGCACGCGCTGCGCGCGCAGCTGCTCCTCGAAGGCGCGCGACAGATAGTTGCTGCGGTACAGGATCGCATAGTCGGCAAAGCGGGTGCGATGCTCGAATTTGTGCGCCATCAGCTTCATCACCACGCTCTCGGCTTCATGCTCGTCGTCGCGCGCCGCGTAGATGCGCACCGGATCGCCGATGCCGTGATCGCTCCACAGATTCTTCTCGAACACCTTGGTGTTGTGGTTGATCAGATGGTTCGCCACCTTGAGGATGCGCTGCGAGGAACGGTAGTTCTGTTCCAGCTTGACGACGCGCAGGCTGGGGTAATCGTTGCGCAGGTTGTGCAGGTTCTCGATGCTCGCGCCGCGCCACGCGTAGATCGACTGATCGTCATCGCCCACCACGGTGAGCGCGCCGCGCATGCCCGCGAGTAGCTTGATCATCTGGTACTGGCAATCATTGGTGTCCTGATATTCATCTACCAGCAGATAGCGCAGCTTCGACTGCCAGCGCAGCAGGGCTTCGGGATGCTCGTTGAACAGCACCGCCGGCAGATGGATCAGATCATCGAAATCTACCGCCTGATAGGCGCGCAGCGTTTCCTGATAACGCGAGTAGATGCGCGCATGGACTTTTGCCTCCTCGTTTTCGGCACTCTGCGCGGCCTGTTCCGGTGAGACAAAAGCCGACTTCCAGTTGGAAATTTGCGTCTGCAAGTCGCGTATTTCCTGCTTATCGCCGGAGTTGGTCAGCTCGCTGTATATCTTCCAGACATCGCCGCTGTCGAAGATCGAGAACTGCGGTTTGTAGCCCAGCAACGCGGCCTCCTTGCGCAGAATGTTCATGCCCAACGAATGGAAGGTGCTCACCACCAACCCCTTGGTACTGGTGTTCTTCAACAGGTCGCCGACGCGTTCGCGCATCTCGTTGGCCGCCTTATTGGTAAAAGTGATCGCGGCGATGTTGCGCGGCTCGTAGCCGCATTCGTTCACCAGATAGGCGATCTTGTGGGTGATCACGCGCGTCTTGCCGCTGCCCGCCCCGGCCAGCACCAGCAAAGGGCCGTCGAGATAGGTTGCCGCTTCGCGTTGCGCGGGATTGAGCTTGTTCAACATTGACTTGGGTTTGGAACTGCCGGATGAGCGAGTATTTTCTGGAAGGGGCGCATGATACCAAAGCATCCCGAGATAAGGCTCACGCTAAATTTTTACCGGCCTCTGCCGATATCATTATCGAGGGTGGCGCATTGTGCGCAAACCCGCAGAAACCGGAGGCCGATCATGGGAACAATCAGCATGGATATGAGCAGCTACGAGATCGAACGCGTGTTGTCCGGTTACGGCGACGAGGTTCTGTGTGCCGGCTGGATTCCCAGCCTTGCGTGTCACCAGCCGCACAGTGAGGAAATATCGCTGCCAGCGGATTTGGCGAGGGTGGATGTCGATGCCTTTCTGCGCAAGATGTACCGCTGCCAGCGCTAGACCGAGACTTTCACCTCTACGCCCAACTGCCGGATGCGCGCGGCGAAGGCTTGCAACTTTTCGGCGGTCAAGGCGGACAGGCGCGGCGCTTCCGCTTGCCGCGAGGGGCGCGCCAGGCCGTAGAGCAGCACGCCTTGCGGTTTGTGCCCGTCGCACAGCAACGCTGAAATAAACTCCAGGTAGTCTTCTTCATCTTGGCGTGACGGCGGCTCGCCGTCCAGCGCAAACCAGCAGGTTTGCAGCCAGGCCGGGCACAGCGCGATGGCCGTCATGAGGTTGTCGCGCACCTTGTCCATGCTGGTGCTTGTGTCGTTGACGAGCCGCATCCCCGCCTCGCTGGCGCGGTCCAGCTTGAACCATACCTCGCCGTTGAGCTGCGCCATGGCGCGCAGGCCTTGCTGCACTTCGCTGCGGTACAGCAGGCTGCCGTTGGTGATCAGCACGGTTTTCACGTCTTCAGGAACTGCCATCTCGCGGCGCACGCGGCCGATGAGTTCGATGACCTGGGCAAATTCGGCGGCGCTGGTCGGTTCGCCGTTGCCGGACAGCGCGATGTCGTTGATGCGCCGCGAACCTTCCGGGATGCGGCTTTGCAAGAAATCGCCGTGCAACAGCTCTTGCAGGAAGCTGCGCAGTTCCTTTTCCAGTACGATTAAATCGACCGGCGGCGCGGTGCCGCGCGTCAGGTCGGGAACCTGGCAGTAGACGCAGCGCCAGTTGCAGGCGTTGTTGGGATTGAGGTTGATGCCGACCGACACGCCTTCGGCGCGGCGCGACACCACCGGGTAGACGTAGCGCAAGGCGACGCTGCCGCGGTCGTGGTTGATGGTGCTAAGTTTAGTATCGTTCAAGGAAGCCCCAAAAAATTCAGAGTTCGCCCAAATGCAAGGCGCGAAAAAAATTTTGCCGCGCCGCATATGTTCGATATGTAAGCAAGAAATTTTTTTCGCAACGCAGCAGTTGGGATGAAATGTGGATTTTTTGGGGCTTCCTCAAGACTTGCCGAGCGACAGGTATTTCGCCGGATCTACCGGCTTGCCGAAACGCCGCACTTCAAAATGCAGCTTGACCCGGTCGGCGTCGGTGTTGCCCATCTCGGCAATCTTTTGCCCGCGCGTGACGTTCTGCCCTTCCTTCACCAGCACCTGATCGTTGTGCGCGTAGGCACTGAGATAGGTCTTGTTGTGCTTGATGATGACCAGCTTGCCGTAGCCGCGCAGCCCGCTGCCGCTGTACACCACCTTGCCGGGCGCGCTGGCGGTGACCGGCTGGCCGAGCTGGCCGGCGATATCGATGCCCTTGCGGTTGGCCGCTTCGGAAAACTCGCCGATCAATTTGCCCTTGGCAGGCATGCTCCATTCCAGCGCTTCGTCTTCGCTATTGTCGGTATCTTTATCCGCCTTGGCTTCCGGCTTTGGTTTGGGCTCCGGCTTGGCTTCAGGTTTGGCGGCAGGCTGGGCCTGCTCCTGTACCTTTTCGATCTGCGCCACCGCCGCCTCGCTGTAGGCATACTTCGCGAGCCTGGGCTGCTCCCTGACCGGCGGCCCTATCGGCTTGCTGTCAACTGCGGCGGCGGGCCGGATAGCGGAAGTCGCGCTGCCCGGAAACAGCCGGATCTGCTGCCCTATTTGAATCACGCCGGGATCCTGGATGCCGTTCAATTCGGCCAGTTCGTGGTAGTCGAGGCCGTAATTGAAGGCGATGCTGAACATCGTATCGCCCTTCTGCACGATATGCACCTGGGGGCGCCAATCTTTTTCGCGCGAGACTTTCTTGTGTGCCGTTTCAACCGAAACAGCTTTATTTTTGGCGGATTTGCTGTGCTCGACGACCGGCGCGCGCTGCCCCCTCGAAGCGCAGCCGGCCAATAGGGCAGCCGCCACCACCAATGTACAAAGCTGAATCGGTTTCATGCCTTCCCCATCAATTGCGGTACGAATTTCACCGGTTCCAGCTTGGTTTCGCGGAATCCGCTGGCATCGCGTTCGACCAGATACAGCCACTGCTCCTGCATCCCGACCGGCAGCGCCATTCTACCACCGGTCGCCAACTGCTCCCTTAGTGCTACGGACAGCACAGGTGCGGCGCAAGCCATGATGATGCCGTCAAACGGGGCGACCTCCGGCAATCCGGCGCTGCCGTCGGCATAGCGCACGCTGACGTTGCGCCGCTTCAAATCGCGCAACTGCCGCTTGGCGCGTTCATACAGCGGCTGGACGCGCTCCACGGTATAGACCTCTTTGGCCACCTGCGCCAGCACCGCCGCCTGGTAGCCGCAGCCGGTGCCGATCTCCAGCACGCGCCCGAGCATTTGCCCTGCCGGCTGGCCGGCGCGCAATATTTCAATCATGCGCGCCACGATGTAAGGGCGGGAAATGGTCTGGTTAAAATTGATCGGCAGCGACACGTCATCGTAAGCGCGGCTCGCCAATGCCTCATCGACAAACAGGTGGCGCGGCACTTCGTACATCGCCCCTAACACCGCTTCGTCCTTGATGCCCTGCTCGCGCAGCCGCTCGATCATGCGCGCGCGGGTACGCTGCGAGGTCATGCCGATGCCGTGAAGACTCTTGTTCATTACTGAATTTGACCGAGCCAGTTCCGTACCGCATCGAGCTGCCCATATTGGGTGAGATCAATTTGCAGCGGAGTGAGCGAGGCGCGCTGTTGCGCCAGCGCATGAAAATCCGTGCCCTCGCCGGCATCCTGCGCCTTGCCCGCCGCACCGACCCAATACACGGTTTCGCCGTGCGGGTTGCTGGCTTTCACCACCGGCTCGGCCTTGTGCCGCTTGCCGAGGCGCGTCACTTCGACGCCCTGCAGCTGATCATATGGCACGTCCGGCACGTTCACGTTAAACAGCCAGGGGTGGCTGTGCGTCTGCCCGGCAAAGCGTTGCACCAATTCGGCGGCAACCCTGGCGGCCGTCTCGTAATAGGCGAACTCCTTGCCTACCAGCGAAACCGCAATCGAGGGAATGCCGAGCAGAAACCCTTCGGTTGCCGCCGCGACGGTGCCGGAATAAATGGTGTCGTCGCCCATATTGGCCCCGGCATTGATACCGGACACCACCATATCCGGCTGCTGGTCCAGCATCCCGGTAACGGCGAGATGCACACAGTCGGTCGGCGTGCCGTTGACGTAGTAAAAGCCATTGGCGGCGCGGCTCAGCTTGAGCGGGCGGTCCAGGGTCAGGGAATTGCTTGCGCCGCTGCGATCCCGCTCCGGCGCGACCACCACGATGTCGGCGACAAGGGCAAGATGCTCGGCGAGACAGGCCAGGCCAGGTGCAAAATAACCATCGTCATTGCTGATCAGGATGCGCATCGGCTGAAAGAATGAGGCTGAAAGTGAATTTTCTGGAGCTTTCGATTTAACAGAAGCTTTTGATTTAACTGGCCGGTGCGAGAGAATTCGAACCTCCGCACAGACAGGCCATGATAACCCATGACCAATGAAATCACCAACAGAGATGCGGCTGGTTGAGCATGATTCGCCGCAATTCGGCGCTTGGCCGCAAAAAAACACCACGGGAATCAGCGGCTATCTCTTCGGCCACCAGCAAGTAGCTGTTTTTATTCTAAAATGCAGCAGCTTCGAGTGTAGTCGTCGCAGTCAAATACGTTCAAGTTGAAGCCTTGCGGCAAGCGTGGGCGGGAGAATGCTCGGCTAAAAATTGTTACACCATAGCCTCGCAGAAATTTTTATTGGAAGATACGGTTCCCGCCATCAGCAAGGCGAGATCGCCACCTTCCATCGGCTTGCCATAAAAATAACCTTGCACTTCATCGCAACCATTGAGTTTCAGGAAGTCGGCTTGCATTTGCGTTTCCACACCTTCGGCAATCACCTTCAGCTTCAGGCTGCGTCCCATCCCGATAATCGCCATGACGATGCCGTCGTCGTTGATGCCTCCCTGACAGTCTCTGACGAATGATTGGTCGATTTTCAGCTTATCGATCGGAAAGCGTTTCAGATAGCTGAGTGACGAATAACCCGTGCCGAAATCATCAATCGCAATCTGGATTCCGATGGCGCGCAGCTCATCAAGGATCGCGATGACGGCGTCCTCAGCATACATCGCGATATTTTCCGTAATTTCCAGTTCCAGATACCCGGAAAATAGCCCGGTTTCCTTCAGCACCGTCCTGATGGTTTGAGCCAAGGCCGGCTGCAGGAACTGTATCGCCGACAAATTGACGGCAATACGGATAGGCGGTAATCCCGCATCCTGCCATTGTTTGTTCTGGGCGCACGCGGCGCGCAACACCCATTCACCAACGGAAACAATCAGCCCAGTTTCCTCCAGTATGGGAATAAATTCGCTGGGCGAAATCATGCCTAATTCAGGATGTTGCCAGCGGATCAGCGCTTCCGCCCCGACAACCAGACCGCTTAAAAGATCAAACTGGGGCTGATAATGAAGCACGAACTGTCTTTTCTCCAATGCGTGATAAAGAGCCGTTTCCATAATCAGCCGATCTTTCCCGCGCGTATCCATCTCAGGTTTATAGGCCTGGTAACTGCTCCCTGCATCCCCCTTTGCGCTATACAGTGCGGACTCCGCATTCTTGAATAAATCGTTCCAATTCTGCCCGTTCCTGGGATAAAAACTCACCCCCACGCTTGCCTTGACAAACAGTTCCTGACCGTCAACCTGAAATACCCCATTCATGCATTGATGGATATAGAATTTGACATGCTACCTCATCAGATATGAATATTTTAGCTTTTGACCCTTTGTCTGCCAAGTCTGTCCAATATTGCACAAACTCTTTCCATTTATCTGATCTTCT
>JAUYGW010000209.1 GCA_030690245.1 Gallionella sp.
CCGGCGCCTGCTTGTTCCAGTCCAGGGTTTCCAGGTAATCGCGGACGAACTGCTTGTCGAAGCTGGGTGGGCTGATGCCCACCTTGTATTGGTCGGCCGGCCAGAAACGCGAGGAATCCGGCGTGAGCGCTTCATCGATCAGATACAGCTTGCCCGCCTCATCCACGCCGAATTCGAATTTGGTGTCGGCGATGATGATGCCCTTGCTCGCCGCATAATTTGCCGCTTCGGTATACAGCGCGAGCGTCGCGTCGCGCACTTCGTTGGCGCGCGCTTCGCCGAGCAATTCAATGGTCTGCGCAAAGGTAATGTTTTCATCGTGATCGCCGACCGCCGCCTTGGTGGACGGCGTAAACAACGGCTGCTGCAGCTTTTGCGCCTCGCGCAGTCCGGCAGGCAATGCAATCCCGCATACCGCGCCGGTCTTCTGATAATCCTTCCAGCCGGAGCCCGCCAGGTAACCGCGCACGATCGCCTCGATCGGCAACGGCTTGAGTTTCATGGTGACGAAGGCGCGCCCCTTCACCTGCGCCTGCTCCTGCTCGCCCTTGACCACCGACTCGGGCGCGATGCCGGTCAGGTGATTCGGAATGACATGCCGCAGTTTGTCGAACCAGAAATTCGACACGCGGGTCAGCACTTCGCCCTTGCCCGGGATCGGATCGGGCAGGATCACGTCGAAGGCGGAAAGGCGGTCGGTCTGCACGATCAAGAGATGCTTTTCATCGACTTCATAGAGGTCGCGCACCTTGCCGCGATGCAGGAGCGGCAGGCTGTTGATGTCGGATTGGAGTATCGGAGTGTTCATCATGTTCTCAAAAAATTAACTTAATAACGGCGACTAGCCACGGATATACACGGATTGCCACCGACAAAACAAACCGCTGCGGGAAATCTGCCATTCAACAGGAAGGCGACTCGGATAAACAGGTGGCGCTCATAATAACCCGTGCTCATCTGTGTAAATCCGTGGCTGAGCTGCTTTTTCCAAAACAACCATTGCCTGAAGCGCACTCCCTAATCGTCGCTGGGGTAAGGGTAGCGCACATGCCCGATGCGCACTACCAGCACCGCCAGCGTCAGCAGCAGAATCGAGCCGGTTACGGCAAGCATGCGCCAATCGTCCATGCCCTTGATATCGAGCACCAGGTAGCGAGCCAGCGCCACCATTCCGATGTACAGCGGGAAACGCACCGGCAGCTTGCCGGACCGGTAATATGCGCCGACCATGGCGAGCACTTCCAAATAAAGGAAGAGCAGCAGCAGATCGGCCAGGGTCACTTGCCTCGCAAGCGCCATGGCCGTGACCTCGCTGGTCATCGCAATCACCGTGGCGATGGCGATGACCAGCAGGCCGATATGTTCTACCAGCGAGAGCAGCTTCTGGTTGAAGTCCTGAATGGCATTTTTCACTGGCTACCTCTTTGGCGACATTGCAGCAGGAGGGCGCTGCGCCCCTACGATAGAACCGGCAGGGCAGTCGCCGCGATGGCCGCCGCCTGTTGCTTGCGGTACTCGGCCAGCTTCTGCGCCAGTGGCGCGTCGTGCAGCGCCAGCATCGAAATCGCGAACAGCCCGGCATTCGCCGCGCCCGCCTCGCCGATCGCGAAGGTCGCCACCGGGATGCCCTTGGGCATTTGCACGGTGGACAACAGCGAGTCGATTCCTTTGAGATACTTGGACGGCATCGGCACGCCCAGCACCGGCAACGTGGTCTTGCCGGCAATCACGCCGGCCAGATGCGCGGCGCCGCCGGCGCCGGCGATGAAACACTGCACGCCCTGCGCGCTGATTTCCTTGATGTAGTCGAACAGCAGGTCGGGCGAACGATGCGCGGAAATCACCCGCGCGTCATAAGCCACGCCGAAGTCCTGCAACTGCCGTGCGGCCTGCTGCATGATCTCCCAGTCATTGGCGCTGCCCATTACGATGGAAACCAGCTGCTTTCCCATGGCTAGCTCTCCTTGTGGTAACGCACGATGCGCTCGACTTCGTTCTTCGAGCCGAGTATTACCGGCACGCGCTGGTGCAGTCCGGAAGGCTTGACGTCCATGATGCGCTCGTAACCGGTGGAAGCCATGCCGCCCGCCTGTTCGACGATGAAAGACATCGGGTTCGCCTCGTACAGCAGGCGCAGCTTGCCGGCCTTGGTGGGATCCTTGGTGTCCTTGGGGTACATGAACACGCCGCCGCGGATCAGGATACGATGCACCTCGGCGACCATCGACGCGACCCAGCGCATGTTGAAATTTGCACCGCGCGGCCCGTTGGTGCCGGCAACGCATTCTTCCACATAACGCTGTACCGGTTTTTCCCAGTGGCGCTCGTTGGACGCGTTGATCGCAAACTCGCGGGTGTCCTCGGTAATTTTCATGTTCGGATGGGTCAGCATGAATTCGCCGATGTCGCCGTCCAGCGTAAAACCGTTCACGCCGTGCCCGCTGGTAATGACCAGCATAGCCGAGGGGCCGTACAGCGCATAGCCGGCGCAAACCTGCGTGGCGCCGGGTTGCAGGAAGTCCTCCGCGGTCGGATTTTCAATGCCCTTGGGCGCGCGCAGGATCGAAAAAATCGTGCCAACGGAAATATTCACATCGATGTTGGAGGAGCCGTCGAGCGGATCAAACACCAGCAAGTACTTGCCCTTCGGATACCTGGCCGGAATAGGATAAACATCATCCATTTCCTCGGAAGCCATCGCGGCCAGGTGGCCTGCCCATTCGGTCGATTTGATGAAGATTTCGTTGGTGATGATATCCAGTTTTTTCTGGGTTTCACCCTGCACGTTCTCGCTGCCCGCACTGCCCAAGACGCCGATCAGCGCGCCCTTGTTGACGTCGTGTGCGATCTGCTTGCAGGCGATCACGATGTCGCTGATCAGGCCGGTGAAATCGCCGCTCGCGCCCGGAATGGCACGCTGCTCTTCGATGATGAACTGGATCAAACTTTTGCTCATAATTTCTTCCTTTATCAAGATTTTCAATTGGTGTGATTTTACCGCTTTTACAGGTTGCTCCATACGGCTATTTGGTCAACGAGATGAATAGCTGTGGCAGTCGTTCAGGCAACTGAGCCACCCGGTCGATGATGGTGTATTGCTTACCGAAGATATCCGCGACATATTCATCGGCCTTGCGGTCGAGGTTGATGCAATAGGCATAAATGCCTTGCCGGTCCAGCTCCATTACCGCCTGGCGCGCATCCTCGATCAGCAACCTGCCGTCCTTGCTGTCGATGTCCGATGGCTCGCCATCGGTGAGGATCAGCATCAGCTTTTTATCGGCCTGTTGCTGTTCCAGATAGTGCGCGGCATGGCGCATCGCCGCCCCCATACGCGTGGAATAGCTGGCTTCCATCGCCGCCAGCCGCCCCTTCACGCTATCGTCCCAGCGCTCGCTGTAACCCTTGATGTGCAGGTAGCGCACGTCATGCCGGGTGTTGGAATGGAAGCCGGCAATCGCGAACGGGTCGCCCAGCTTCTCGATCGCCCATGCCAGCAGCGATACTGCTTCCTGGCTCAGCTCCAATATGGTCTGGTCGCAGCCCGCGGCCTTTTCGTTGAGCGACTCCGACAAGTCCAGCAACAGCATCACCGCGATGTTGCGCCCGCTGGTCTTGTGGCTCATGTTGATGCGCGGGTCGGGCATCGCACCGCTCTTGTAGTCGATCAGCGAGCGCAACGCGACATCCAGGTCCAGCTCGCTGCCTTCCTCCTGGTAGCGGATGCGCACTTTGTCCTGCGGCTTGAGCAGGTCGAGCATCTTCTTCAGGCGCTTGGCCAACGCGCCGTGTTTGGCCAGCAGCCGGTCGATGTCCGCCGCGTTGCCGGGCGGATGCAGTGCTTCATACACGCTCACCCAGTCCGGGCGGTAACTCTGGTTAAGATAATCCCACTCGGGGTAATGGCGCGGCGGCAGGCCTTTGATTTCCTCGCCCGGTTCGATCTTGCGCGGCGCGTCGAAGGCTTCCTCCTCGTCGCCCTCCTCGATGAATTTCCACATCTGGCGGTTGTCGTCGCGATAGCCCACCACCGTGTCCTTGAAGTGGATTTTCGCGAGCTGGTCGCTCTGGCGGCGTGTCTGAACGATGAAGGCAACCGCCAGATCGGCGGTCTCCGGCGTGCTGGAATCGCCTTGCTGCATCAGCATATGGAAGCGCTGCGCGAACTCGGCGATCTGCGGATTTTTATAGGGATGCTGCGGGTCGAGGATCGCGCGCGACAGCATCACCAGGCGATGGCGTATACCGGACTCCTGCTCGGGATCGCAGGCATCTTCGGCGGGGATGGGATGCAATGCCGTGAAAATACGGCGCAGGCCGGGATACCCGCGCATCGCCAGATATTCCACGCGGCTGTCCTCCAGAAACTCCGCCGCCATGCGCTGGAACGGGCTGAAGTTGTCGGCGAATATTGCCGTCGTCCAGCGGCGGTGCGCAGCAATATGCGCCAGCACGGCACGATAACGATCCAATCCAGATACAACGATTTCTTCCGCAGGGAGACAATTGCTCTCTCTCCCGTTCAACGGGAGAGAGTTGGAGAGAGGGCTTTCTTGTGCACCCTCTCCCCCAACCCCTCTCCCGCTTGCGGGAGAGGGGCGTATGAAGTCGTCGTACACATCCGGCAGGCGAATGCCGAGCTTGTCGTAATAGGGGATCGGCTGGCGCAGGATGTCGAATGCGGTGGAATAGGGAATCAATGGCTGCTCGTCATGCCATAACCCGCGCAAATACATGTCCAGCTTGCGTTCATTGTCCACCAGCAGCGTGCCGTGCCGCTCGCGCTGCAACACCGCGCGGCTGTCCGCCGATTGCAGGCTGAAGTAATCAATCTGCCGATCCGGATGATCCTTGTAATAGCGCACACCGTATTCCACCCAGTTCTTCAGCCCCGCCAGCGAAAGCTGTCCGAGCAACAGCGGGATCTGCTTGAAAAATTCCGGTAGCCCCGGGCTGGGAAAAGTCTGGTGGATGCCGTGGATCGATCCGGTGGTGCGCTCCATGAAATCGAGCACGATGTCCAGATAGCCGCGCAACTGCTGCGGCGATTGCAATCGCCGCGCGGTGGCCGGCAACGATTGCAGGAATGGTGTAATTGAATTGCCGTTAGGCGACTTCCACATCCTGTGGATGCACTCCATGATGGAGGACAGCGCGTCTTCGCCCAGCGTCTTGGCCACCGCCGGCCATTCCTCCAGGAAGATCAGGATCGGCTCTGCGCCGCGCCCCATCTTGCCGAGGAAACGCGCGTGTTCGATGTAGGCATCCACTCCCTGTTTGGAAAGCGTCGTCAATGCCTCGTGCATGCAATCGGCAAACACTGGCTCGACGCGCGGGAAGCCGCAATCAAGCTGCCTCCAGTAGGCTTCAAGTTCGGCGGGGATGGTTGTGGCTTCCATAAATTTTAGTCTGCTGTAGGTCGGGCTTCAGCCCGACATGTCGGGTTAAAACCCGACCTACAAATGCGGTTACCCGAACACCGCGTCAATTGCATGATCCAGCGTATCTCGGATATCCGCATCGTCGGTGATTGGGCGTACCAGCGCCATACGGCACGCGGCGCGCGGCTCGACACCACCCTTGATCAGGGTCGCCGCATATACCAGCAAGCGCGTCGATATGCCTTCGTCCAGGCCGTGCCCCTTCAGGTTGCGCGCCGCCTGGCCGATTTTCACCAGTTGCGCGGACAGGTCGGCTTCGATGCCAGTTTCCTTGCTGAGGATATGCGCCTCGACATCAGCCGCCGGATAATCAAACTCGAACGCGGTAAAGCGCTGTTTGGTGGATTGCTTCAAATCCTTCAGCAGGCTCTGGTAGCCGGGGTTGTAGGAAATCACCATCTGGAAGTCTGGATGTGCCTCGAGCAGCTCGCCCTTCTTGTCCAGCGGCAGCTTGCGTCTATGGTCGGTCAGCGGGTGGATCACCACCGTGGTGTCCTGGCGCGCTTCGACGATTTCGTCGAGGTAGCAGATCGCACCGATACGCGCGGCCGTGGTCAGCGGGCCGTCCAGCCAGCGCGTGCCGTTGGCGTCGAGCAGGTAGCGCCCGACCAGGTCGCTGGCGGTCATGTCTTCGTTGCAGGCCACGGTGATCAGCGGCTTGCCCAGCTTCCACGCCATGTACTCGACGAAGCGCGATTTGCCGCAGCCCGTCGGGCCTTTTATCATCACCGGCAGGCGCGCCGCGTAGGCGGCTTCGTACAGCGTTATCTCATCATCCTGCGCCTGATAGAACGGCTCTTTGCTTACCTTGTACTGTTTTTTATCGATCATCGTAACCTCAAAAGTGCGTATTCTTCTCCCTTGCAAAAAGTTGCGCGGGAGCGCCGACGTCCTCGTCGGCTGGTTTTCATTTTTGGAGGCTTTATGCCGACGTCCCCGTCGGCGCTCCCATTTTTCTCTGCCGGTTTAAACCCCGGAACAAAACGCCCCCAGCAAGTGGGGGCGCGTTTTTACTACTCGGCTACACCCGGGTTATTTATGTACGCCGAGCTTTTCGCGCCAGCCCGGGAATATCTTATCGGCATCTTTCGGGAAGGATTCGAACGCGCGCGCGAATTCCTTGTGCTCCTTCGCGTACTGGATCGGATCGGAACCGGATTTCCAGCAATCGTAAGCCTGGCGCAGCGAGACCGCACCGGCTGCCGGGGAATCGATGTGGCCGTAGGAACCGCCGCCGGCAGTGTTGATCACGTTGCCGTGGCCGAGGTTCTCGAAGAAACCGGGCAGGCGCAACGCGTTCATGCCGCCGGAAATGATCGGCGTGGTCGGCTTCATGCCATACCATTCCTGATGGTAGAACGGGCCAGTGCAGCTGTCGCGTTCGATCATGTAGGCGATGATGCGGTCGTCCTTGCCGCCTTCCATCTTGCCGTAACCCATGGTGCCGACGTGGATGCCGGAAGCGCCCTGCAACCGCGACATCTTGGCCAGTACGAATGCGGTATAGCCGCGCTTGGAAGAGGGCGAAGTGACTGCGCCGTGACCGGCACGGTGGTAGTGCAGGTACTGGCTCGGGTATTGACGGCGCGCGGTCGTGATCATGCCGGGGCCGCCGACGTAGCCGTCCACCAGGAAGGCCAGCTTGTCCGCATCGGGGCCGAAGGTTTCCAGCGCGAAGTCGGCGCGGGCGCACATTTCGTAGTGATCGTCGGCGGTGATGTTCATCGAGAATAGCTTGGCCTGGCCGGTTTCGTCCTGGGCGCGCTTGAGCGAATCATAGACCAGCGGCAGCACTTTCTTGATCGGGCAGAACACCTGATTGCCTTGCGGCTCATCGTTTTTGATGAAGTCGCCGCCCAGCCAGAACTGGTAAGCCGCTTGGGCGAACGGCTCGGGGCGCAGGCCCAGCTTAGGTTTGATGATCGTGCCGGAGATGTAGCCGCCATCCTTGACCGGTCGGCCGAGAATGCGCCACAGGTCGGAAATATCCTTGGCCGGGCCATCGAATAGTTGCAACATGCGCGGCGGCACGTAGAAATCCTGCATTTGCAGATTTGCAATGTCACCCATGCCCTGATTGTTGCCGATACACAGGGTCAGGAAGGACACGATCATCACGCGGCCATCGGTAACGTTGCGGTCGAACAGGTCATTCGGATAAGCCACCTTCATGATGCCCTTGGCTTCGTCGATGAAATACACCAGCGCATCCACGCCCTTGGTGAAGTCGTCGGTGGTGCTCACCTCTACGTTGGTGCCGGTGGAGGATTCCGCCGCGATATGCGCCGCCGCTTCCAGATAGCCGGTGCCCGCAGCAGGCTCCATCGTGTAAGCGACCAGAATATGGTTGCCGCCCTTGATCAGGTCTTCTTCTTTCAGACTCAGATCCGCATAACGATTCGATTGATCCATAGCTTTTTCTCCTGTGATAACGATCGGTTTCAAGTTGCAATGACGGCAACTATAGGGATATCCACATATAAACGACAGTCAATTCTTTTTATAAAGACCATAAGGATGGCTTATGGTTTGTTATAATCGCACCATTCCATTTACACCTTGCGCCATGCTCCACATCACCCTGCGCCAGCTTCAGGTCTTCGAAAAGGTGGCCAGCCACCTGAGCTACTCGCGCGCCGCTGAAGAACTATACCTATCGCAACCGGCAGTGTCCATGCAGATCAAGCAGTTGGAGGGCAATATCGGCTTGCCGTTATTCGAGCAGATGGGCAAAAAGACCTTTCTCACCGAAGCCGGGCGCGAGCTGTTCCATTACAGCCGCAACATCGCCCAGCAGCTCGCCGAAATGGAAGCGGTGTTCGATGAAATGAAAGGGCTGGAGCAGGGCAAGCTCACGCTGTCGGTGGTCAACACCGCCAATTATTTCACCCCGCAACTGCTGGCGAAATTCTGCCGGATGCACCCCAATATCAACGTGATCCTGCAAGTCGCCAACCGCGATGCCGTGCTCAAACAGCTCGCCGACAACAGCACCGACCTCGCCATCATGGGGCGGCCGCCGGACGGGCTGGATATCAGCGCGGAACCATTTCTGGACAACCCGCTGGTGGTGATCGCCGCGCCAAATCATCCGCTCGCCAGACTCAAGCGCGTCAAGCTCGCGCAACTCGCGCAGGAAACCTTTTTGTCGCGCGAAAAGGGCTCCGGCACGCGCAGCGCGATGGAGCGCGTCTTCGCGGAACACCAGATCCAGCCGCGCATCAGCATGGAGATGGAAACCAACGAAGCGATCAAACAGGCGGTACAGGCCGGGATGGGGCTGGGCATCCTGTCGCTGCACAGCATCGAACTGGAGCTGGAAACCAAACGGCTCGCGATGCTTAAAGTCGAACATTTTCCGCTGCTGCGCCACTGGTTCGTCGCGCATCGCGCCAACAAGCGCCTGTCCAGCGCCGCGCTGGCATTCAAGGAGTTTTTGCTGGGTGAAGCCGGCAAATGACCGCCGTCCAAACGGCAATCCCAGCCTTTCGTCCTTTCCCATGCCGCTCATCCGGACAGCCGTTCCTCTGGTCGGTTTGGAGTAGAAACCCTAAAATGAACTCTCTACTATGCACAACCATAAGGAGAACGCAATGAAAACGCAAAAAGGCTTTACCCTCGTTGAACTGATGATAGTCGTGGTAATTGTCGGCATTCTGGCGAGCATCGGCATTCCCGCTTACGGCGATTATGTGCAGCGCGGCAAGCTGACCGAAGCCATGACCGAGCTGGCCGGGATGCGGGTAAAGCTTGAGCAGTATTACCAGGACAACCGGACTTACGTGGGCGGCTGCGCTGCTGGGACCGTTGCGCCGCTTCCTTCAGGCACCAAATATTTCACCTATACCTGCCCGGTACTGAGCGCTTCGGCCTTCACGGTAACCGCTACCGGCATTGAAGCCCAGGGCATGGACGGCTTCGTCTACACCATCGACCAGAGCAACACCAAGCAGACGACCGATGCGCCGACCGGCTGGGGAACCATGCCTGTAAATTGCTGGATCTCCAAAAAAGGCGAGACATGCTGATAATCCGCAGGCAAAACGGGGTTTCGCTGCTCGAGCTCATGATCGGCATAGCCATCGTTTCTTTGCTGATGGTGCTAGGCACGCCCTCCTTTAGTCTGTGGATACAAAATACCCAGACGCGCACGGCGGCCGAATCCATCCAGAGCGGCTTGCAGATTGCGCGTACCGAAGCAGTGCGGCGCAATGTCAACGTACGTTTTAACCTCACCGACGCGGGCGGCACGGTAGCCTGGACTGTAGATTGCGTGAATGTGACGGCTGACTGTCCTGCGGGAATCCAAAGCCGCAGCGGCGGCGAAGGTGGGGTAAATGCCCGCGCGGGCATCAGCGTAGCCGCGCTGCCCTCACCGATACCGGTCGGCCATTTCAACACTGCGCTTGCCGCCGGAACGGGATTGCCAGCCGGTGTTACCTTCGACGGCATGGGCCGGGTGCCTGCACTCAATCCGGACGGTACGGCAAATAACGACGACATCACCCGTGTTGATATCACCAATGCGGCCAACGCAGGAGTACGCCGCATGGTTATCGTGATCGGGACTGGCGGCCAAACCCGGATGTGCGACCCGGCTATTGCCCTCGCCACCAATCCACAGGGATGCTCTTAACTGTCATTGGAGAAGCTGCCTTGAAAACGATGCACTCAAAACAGCAAGGATCTATGGTACTGGAAGCATTGATCTCAATCCTGCTTTTTTCGATTGGGATTCTGGCTATAGTCGGGCTGCAGGCCGCTTCGATTAAAAATACTGCCTCCGCCAAGTATCGCACCGATGCCAGCCTGCTGGTCAACCAGGTCATCGGGCAAATGTGGGTAAGCAACAAAATCAATGCAAACCTGGTAGCAAACTTCAGCAGCCCGTCCGGAGCCAATTACGTGGCTTGGGCAAGCTCTGTGGCACAGGCCTTGCCGGGCGTTTCCGGCGTGTCGGCAAATGCCCCGACCATTGCTATCGACGCCAGCAACAACGTTACTATTACCCTATTCTGGCAGGCGCCGGGTGAGGCTGCCGCCCACAACTACACCGCCATCGCCGTTGTGACCGACTAGCCCGAGAGACCAGCCATGCCATCACATCAACTTAACAGGCATCACAATACCGGTTTCAGCCTGGTCGAGATCATGGTCGGCATGGTTATCGGCCTGATCAGCACCATCATCGTCATGCAGGTGTTTGCCACCTTTGAAGGGCAAAAACGCACCACCACCGGCGGCTCGGACGCGCAAACCAACGGCGGAGTCGGCCTCTACACCCTCGAGCGCGATATGCGCATGGCCGGATACGGGTTTGCCGATGCCACCGGCTGCGCCTTGGCCAGCTCCTTTAACGGCACGGCACTGGCGCCATTGGTGCTGGCCCCTGTCACTATCACCGACGGCGCTGGCGGCCTGCCCGACAGCATCACCGTACTCTCCGGCAACAAATCGAGCTGGAGCGTGCCTATCAGGGTTATTTCCATCCACACCCAAGCCGCCACCCAATTCAACACCAACGCTACATTG
>JAUYGW010000220.1 GCA_030690245.1 Gallionella sp.
GCACATCATCGACAACGTGCAGCACAACCGCCCCAACGCGAAGATGGATGGCATCTCGATTGAACCGATGGTCGTCAAGCCGAACGGACGCGAACTGATGATCGGCGTGACCAGCGACCCGGTGTTCGGCCCGGTGATCACCTTCGGTGCGGGCGGCACGACCGTCGAGATCATGGGCGATCGCGCCGTTGCGCTGCCGCCGCTAAACAATTTTCTGGTGCGCGAACTGATCCAGGATACCCGCATCGCCAAAATGCTCTGCGCCTTCCGCAACATGGCGCCCGCCAACATGGAGGCGCTGGAAGATGTGCTGCTGCGCGTCTCCGAGATGGTCTGCGAACTGCCGCTGCTCAAGGAGATGGACATCAATCCGCTGATCCTCGACGTGCACGGCGAGCTGGCCGCCGATGCGCGTGTGGTGGTGGAATACCGCCAGCCCGGCGCCGACCGCTATGCGCACATGGCGATCTACCCCTACCCCACGCAACTGGTCAGCCAGTGGCAACTCGCCGACGGCACCGACATCACCATCCGCCCGATCCGCCCGGAAGACGCCGAACTGGTGCAACGCTTCGTGCATGACCTGTCTGAAGAATCCAAGTATTTCCGCTTCATGAACAGCATCCAGGAGCTCACCGAAAACATGCTGGTGCGCTTTACCCAGATCGACTACAGCCGCGAAATGGCGCTGATCGCCGTGGCCGTCGAACATGAAAAGGAAATCGAACTCGGCGTGGCACGCTACGCGATCAACCCGGATGGCGATACCTGCGAATTCGCGCTTGTGATCGCAGACAACATGCAGGGCAAAGGGCTGGGGCAGAAGCTCATGGTCGCGCTGATGGAAGCCGCGCGCGCCAATGGGCTGTCGGTGATCGAAGGCGAAGTGCTGAGCAACAACCACAAGATGCTCAAGCTGATGTCCCGCCTCGGCTTCGCCAGCAAAATCAGCGAAGACGATCAGGGCATCATGAAGGTGAGCAAGCCGCTGTAAAAACTCGCAAGGCCAGTCTTAAAGTTGGATGCGCTATGCTCGCTGGCGCACAGACTGCGAGCGTGGCGATGAAGACTATGCAAGCCGGGCAGATGATGGAGGATGGTACGAACCAACAACTCTATCGGTGTCCACAAACAATTCGTCAATTTTTTACTTGGAGATCACTATGAAGCGCATTCCCTCGCAAACGAATTACCTGCTGGCTTTTGTGTTTGCCGGAATACTGGCGGCCGGTCCGGCCATTGCGGATAAACCATCGCGGGATGGCGGTGATGGCGACAAGCACGGGCAAAAGGACAAGTACGAAAACCGTAAGACCGAACAACGTGGTGGTGACGATAGATCGCGCGACCATGCCGAATCCAGAGTCAAGAGAGGCGAATATTTTGACGACCATCGCCGGACGGTCGCCCGTGAGTACTACCACGAGCAGTTCCGCTCCGGCCGCTGCCCTCCGGGGTTGGCCAAGAAACACAACGGTTGCATGCCACCCGGTCAGGCCAGGAAGTGGGCTGTCGGCCGGCCGTTGCCGAGGGATGTGATCTTTTACGATGTGCCACCGACGCTTATCGTGCAACTCGGTCAGCCACCAGCCAGGCATCGCTATGTGCGAGTGGCGACGGACATCCTGTTAATCGCGGTCGGGACAGGGATGGTGGTGGATGCGATTGAGGATCTAGGTAATATGTAACGAATAACAAGTGGCAGGTCTCACGCCCTTTTCCTATACCCGTCAGCCGAGCAGATTAAAATCTGCTCAGCTGACGTTTTTTAGATTCATGTAATTCATGCCCGCGCACTTGTGATGCGGCGGTGCCGCGCCAGATACAGCGGCGTCCAGGCGTGCAGAATCTTGTACACGAAGTTGTAGCGCGCCACGTGGTAACTGGGATCGAAGCCGTAGAAATTGAGCTTCATGTGTTGCAGCTCTTCGGCGCGGTAGGCATCCAGCGGTTTTTCCAGCTCGTCGCGTTCGCGCCGCGCAACCTTCTCCCGTAATAGCGCGGGGTAATCCGGGCTGGCGGCTAACCCCTCGGCGATCTGCTCGGCTCTTGCCAGAAAATCTGTGCGGTCAGTTCCGAAACAGCCGTCGATCAGGCCTATCTCGCGCGCTTCCTCCGCGCCTACCGGCAGGCGGTTCTGCGTCAGCGATGCCGCCTTCTCGTTACCTACACGTCGCGGCAGCAGGTAGGTCCAGTATTCAGAGCCATACAGGTTGCCCATACCCTTGTAGTGCGGGTTGAATACCACGCCCTCGCGCGCATAGGCGCGATCCGCCGCCAGCGACAGGAACACGCCGCCCGCCCCGGCGTTGCCCTGCAACGCGGCGATGGTGAGCTGGCTGCCGGTAGTGACAATGGCGCGCATAAGGTCGTTCATTGCGTTGATGTTGCGCCAGGATTCATCCGCCGGACTGGCGGCGGCTTCAATACAGTTGAGATGAATGCCGTTCGACCAGAAGTCCGCGCCGCCCATCAGCACGATCACACGCACATCGCGTTGGGTAGCGGCCAGATAGGCGTCGCGCAGCCGCTCGCACTGTGTGCTGCTCATCGCGCCGTTGTAAAAATTAAAGTGCAGGTAGCCGACGTTGTTCTTCTGCTCGAACCAGATGTCGCGATAGGTCTCGCCGATGAATGGCAAAAACGAATCAAACAGTACTTCCGGAACGTCGGTGAGATGTTCGCCCAGCAACAGTGCGGCGGGCAGCTTTAATCCAAATTGTTCATTAGATCCCTCGTACTTTGTAGGAGCCCGACTTGTCGGGCGATCCAAAGATATCGCGCAACAAGTTGCGCTTCTACAATGGCGTTCCCTCTCTATAAACGTGTGCTCTCCTTCCGCCTTGCGCTTCATGTGGCCGATCCACACCGCGCCATCCAAAGTAGCACGGCAGATCGCACCGTTGTGTTGGGCGATGATTTCTCCCGGTTTATTGCCGCGCAGCGAGTCCTCGGCGCAGGCATCGAACAGGTAATACGATTCTCCGCACAGCGTGTCGAGCACGCCGGGAAATCCGTCGGCAGCGTGGATCTTTTTCAGCACTGTGTGCGTGTCGTCGCGGTTCCAGTCGATGGCGCGATCCGCTTGGCGGATCGGCGCATGCAACCGGCCAAGCACCTCGGGGCGGGAGTAATCCAGCGGCTGCGGTTTGAAATTGCCATGCTGGAAACGCTCCACCGCAATCAGCACCGCGCGCACCGCCGCCTCGACCACTTCGGTGCGGTACAGGCTGCTTTTTTTCGCCAGCCGCATAGTGAAAGTCTCTGCCGCCCAGATGTCGCCCGCATCCATTTCGCCGCTTGCCTGCAACACCGTGACGCCCCATTCCGCGCAGTCGCGCATGATCGCCCAATCCAGCGCCGACGGCCCGCGGTCGCCGACGATGCCGGGGTGCACCACGAAACAGGTGTGGTTGCGCCACACCGCCTCGGGGATGGCGCGCTTCAGGAACGGCGCGACGATCAGGTCGGGGCGATAGAGCTCGACCGCCTGCGCCGTGACCTCATCGTTGATGTCAAACTCGATGGATACCTCATGCCCGCGCCGCACCAGTTCGACATACAGGCGCTGTGCGAGGCTGTTAAAGCTGTGGGTGAGAAACAGTATCTTCATCTTGAAAGGAAAGAGCCGGTTGGTAGGTGCGAATTCATTCGCACAAATTTCATTAAAGATTACCTGCGTTTGTGCGAATAAATTCGCACCTACAAAGGCAGCGTTGCCTCAGCAAATCCTCGGCAACTGTTCGCCGGTCAGCCAATCGACCACGCGCCGCCCGCCGAACGCGGTCTCCATCTGCACAAAATGGTGCGGGTCTTCGATCACCTCGCCGACGATAGCGGCATCGCTTCCCAGCGGGTGCGCGCGCATCGCCTGCAACAGGCGCTCGGCATCCTGCGGCGCGCAGATCGCCGCGAGTTTGCCTTCGTTGGCGACGTACAACGGGTCGAGGCCGAGGAACTCGCACGCCGCCTTGACCTGCTCGCGGATCGGCAATTTGTCTTCGTGCAGCATCATGCCCACCGCCGACTGGCGCGCGATTTCGTTGAGCGTGGTGGCGAGTCCGCCGCGCGTCGGGTCGCGCAGCACGT
>JAUYGW010000221.1 GCA_030690245.1 Gallionella sp.
GAATGGGCGCAGGACCGTGCGGCGCTGTGGAACGCGGTCGAGGCGGTCGAAACCCGGAAGAATTCGCAGGTGGCCCGCGAAATCCGGGTGGCCTTGCCCGCCGAGCTGGACCAAGCGCAGCGGGCAGAGCTGGTGCGCGACTTCTGCCAGCGGCAGTTCGTGGACCGTGGCATGGTGGCCGACATCGCCCTTCATGCGCCAGGGCGCGAAGGCGATGACCGCACCCACCACGCCCATATCCAGCTGACCACCCGCGAGATCGCCGCCGAGGGCTTCACCACCAAGAACCGCGACTGGAACGCCGTCGAGGTTCTGGAGGGGTGGCGCGAGGCATGGGCGCAGGATGCCAACCTTGCCCTGGAGCTGGCCGGCCACGGCGAGCGGATCGACCACCGCACGCTTGAAGCGCAGCGCATCGAGGCGCTGGAGCTGGCCCACGTCGCCCAGGAGCAGGGCCACGAGGCCGAGGCGCTGGAACATACCGTCCGGGCCGTCGCGTTGGACCGCCCGCCCCTGCCCCAGTTGTCGGCGGGCGCGTGGCAGCTGAAGGAGCGCGGGCAGGAGGTTGCCGCCGTCCGTGTCTGGCATGAGGTCAAGGCCCATGCCGCCGAGGTGGCGCGTGTCGCCCAGGAGTTGGCCGGGCATGTCCGGACCTGGGTTGAGCGGGCAGCGGATCACGTCCTGGACATGATGCAGCCGCCCGAGGCCGGACTTGCCTATGAGAGCGCCGAGCATGACCGGGGCCGCCCGCAGGACCTTGCTGCGCGGATGCGCGAGGCTTGGGCATTGCGCGATGCGGGATCAGAGATCGGTGAAAAGAGATCAGCGATCAGCGAAGAGATATCAGACAAACTTGCCGCCTCGCAGAGCTTTGCCGACCGCTTGCGCGCCGGGGCAAAGTCTCTGGACAATGACGAAATCTCTGCCCGGCTGGCGGCGATCCGGCAGGCCCGGGAGGTGGATCAGGAACATATGGCCGAGGAAGCCGAGCGTCTGCATACCAAAGAATTGGAGCAGGAGCATGAGGCGGAGATTCAGCGTGAGCGGGGGGCAGGTCACGAGCTGTAGTGGGGAAAACAGAACTGTTTAAGACATTAGATTTTTCATCTTAACATGCTCGTCAATAA
>JAUYGW010000227.1 GCA_030690245.1 Gallionella sp.
ATTCATCGTTGTCCTGTCTGAAACAGCTCCCGTTCGATCAAATCAAAATCGACCGGAGCTTCGTGCGTGACATCGTGACTGATCCAGACGATGCCGTGATGGTGCAAACCATCATCGACATGGCGCACAATTTCAGCTTGAACTCCGTCGCCGAAGGCGTGGAAATCGGTGCGCAACTGGATTTCCTCAAGCAGCATGGCTGCATGGTGTATCAGGGCTATTTGTTCAGCAAGCCCGTACCTGTGGAGGAATTTGAAGCGTTGCTGGGCGGGTTGTAGGGGCGCCCGCAAGCCTCCTTCTGATCATGATTCGGGGCAGATGGTGTGCGGTAAAGGGGAAATAGCCGGTCTTTTTGCACCTAATCGGCAATTCGATTTTGTTTGGGGTTGATTACGATGCGTTTTGAATGCTTTACATGATTTTGCCGCCTTGGGCGGCAAAATTATGTTCAAGTATTAGATATTTAGATTCAAATATAACTACAAAACCGGAGGAAAATTATGACACATTCGACCATCGCGCAACGCCTTACCCTGCTGACGGCGGTGCCCGTAATAGCGCTTATCTTGTCTTCGGGCACGCTGATCTGGGACAGCTTCAGCCGTTATCAAAGCGCGGTTCAGGCGCGCAGCATTATGGAGGTGGCGGTGGCGGCCGGCGATTTGATTCACCCGGTGCAGGTTGAACGCGGCGCCACGGCCGGCTTCATCCAGTCGAATGGCCAGAAGTTCGCGGATATTCTGCCGGACACCCGCGCCAAAACCGATGAAAAGCTGGTGGCTTACAAGCGGCTGCTGGAAGCGGTCGACACCGGTACGATGCCGGGGCTGAAAAAGACCTTCGAGGAGGCGCAGCATAAGCTCGACGGGTTGGCCAAGACGCGCGATCAGGCCAGTCAATTCAGCATTCCCGCCGGGGAGGCGTCCGCATTTTTTACCGGCACGATCGGTAGCCTGCTGGAGGTGATGAGCACCGCTGCCGCGTACAACAGCGACCCGGGAATCGCGATGAAACTTTTGACTTACCATGCTTTTGCCAATGCCAAGGAAAACGCCGGTCAGGAGCGGGCATTGAACATGCCCCCATTTGTCGCCAACAAGATCGAACCTGCCCAGTACCGCGCCATCCTCGGAAAAATCAACAAACAGGAAGCTTATCTGGATTCATTCATGGATTCCGCGAGCGAGCCGGAAATTACGGCGCTGAAAGCGGTGCTCGACGGCGAGGCGGCGCAGGAGGTGCAGCGCATGCGCAACATCATGGCCGAGCGCTCTGCGCAGGGCGGGTTCGATGTGGATCCGGCGGTGTGGTTCAAGCGCATCACCGACAAGATCAACGGGCTGTATGAAGTCGAACAGCTGATCACGAAGAATATCAATGCCGATGTCAATCATCTGCTGGCAGCCAGCCGCACACTCCTGTTGACGCAATTGATTCTGGCGGTGCTGGCGATCGCCATCGCCGTGGCGGTATCGGTATGGGTCGCGCGCAGTGTGAACCGCCCGCTAAATGCTGTCGTGGATGCGGCCGAGTATGCGGTTGCGCATGACGATTTCACCCGTGGCATTCCCGAGGAAGGCACGCAGGAAACGGCGCGCGTCGGGCTGGCGATCAATCACCTGATGGAAAAATTCCGCAACATCATTTCGCATACCACCAGCTCCAGCGAAGGCATTGCCAGCGCATCCGGCGAACTGGCTACTGCAAGCGGCCAGGTTAACAGGAGCTCGTCCGCGCAGGCGGATGCCGCGTCGTCGGTCGCAGCGGCCGTCGAGGAAGTCTCGGTCAGCGTCAGTGAAACCGCCGCAAATGCCCGCGCTGCGGGCGAGATTGTCGAAAAATCCCGCGCCGGCACCGAAAGTGCGCTCGCTGTCATGACCGAGACGGTGAAAAACGTGAACGGTATCGCCGCGCTGATCCGCGAGTCGGGTAGCAACGTGGGGCGGCTCGACGATAGTTCCAAGAGGATCGGCGGCATCGTTCAGGTGATCAAGGAAGTTGCCGACCAGACCAACCTGCTGGCATTGAATGCCGCGATTGAAGCAGCGCGCGCCGGCGAGCAGGGCAGAGGTTTCGCGGTCGTGGCGGACGAAGTGCGCAAGCTTGCCGAGCGCACATCAAAGGCGACTACGGAGATCGCCTCGCTCATCGGTGATATCCAGAACCACATCGGCGAGACCGTCACGGGGATGCAGCAGGCCAATATTCAGGTTACGGAAAGCCTTGAATTGGTCGGTAGAACAGAGACCGCGCTGCACAGTATCGGCGACGATTC
>JAUYGW010000230.1 GCA_030690245.1 Gallionella sp.
ATTCATCACAAGGGGGTAATTATGGCTATCAATGTACAAATTCTGAACAATACGGGGCGCATCAATATGTATGGACGTTTTGATTTTCAGGTGCACCGCGAATTCAAGGAGGCCTATACGCCGCTGCTCGATAATCCTGCCGTGCGCGAGATCGAGGTCGAAATGAGCAAGGTGGATTATCTGGACAGTTCCGCGCTGGGCATGTTGATGCTGCTGAATGAACGCGCCAAGGCGGTCAACAAGCCGGTCACGCTGCTCAATGCTTCAGGCGTGGTGTCGCAGGTGCTGGGAGTCGCCAATTTCAGCAAGATTTTCAACATCAAACAGGCATAGCAGGGGCGCTTTTGTTCGGGCACCCGCAGGTAAATAACGGTCATGCGATTAAATCTGCCTGTCTCCAACATCGAATTTCCGTTGCCGGACGGGGTGATCATTGTCACCAAAACCGACCTCAAGGGTGTCATTACCTACTGCAATCAAGCGTTCGTCGAAATAAGCGGGCGCAGCCGCGAGGAAATCATCGGCGCGCCGCACAATATTGTGCGCCATCCCGATATGCCGCCCGAGGTGTTTGCCGATCTGTGGAAAACCATCAAGGCCAACAAACCCTGGCAGGGGGTAGTCAAAAACCGGCGCAAGGACGGCAGCTTCTACTGGGCGATATCCAATGTCACCCCGCTGCTGCAAAAGGGCAAAGCCATCGGCTATGTCGCGTTCCGTTACAAGGCCACGCAAGAGCAAATCGAGTCTGCCTCGGCCGTTTACCGGGAAATCCGCGAGGGGTCGCGCAAGCTGCGCTTCGAGGAAGGCAATGTCATCCGGGTAAAGAGTCCGCTGCTGCACTGGTTGAGCGTTGCCAGCGTCAAAGCCCGGTTGTTTGCGCTCATCTTCATCCTGCTCGGCGCGCTGGTCGTGACCGGCATCTTCAATCTGTATGAGGCCAAAAAAGCCCACGAGCGCACTGTGGAGGGGGTGGCAACCGCCAGTGTGCAAGCCTACGCGCTGACGACCGCGCGCAGCGCAGAGTCGGTTTTCAAGGAGCAGCGGCATGCGTGGAAGAATATTTTAATCCGTGGCAACGATGCGGCTTTATATAAGCTACACCTCGGGGAATTCGACCGGCAAGGGGAAGAAGTCGAGCAAATACTGGCGGGGCAGTTAATCCCGATCATGCAGCAAATCGGCTTGCCCACCGATGAGGTCGATGCGTTGCTGGAAGCACATATCCTGCTGAATAAGGAATATCACTCGGCATTGAAAAATGCAGGGCCGCGTCGCGCCGTGCCCCTGCTCGATGCGCTGTCTAAGGGAGGTGATCAGCGCATAACCGAACAGTTTAATTCGATCATTGCAATGATCCGGGAAGCGCAACTTCGCAGCCTGGAGGATTTGAATGAAGCGCTGGAAAAGTCCCATAACGACCAAAGCGATCGTTCCGCCGCGATATTGGCTGCGTTCGCGCTGGGGGGGCTGGTTTTATCCATCTGGTTCATCGTCGGCATCTTGAGGCCGATACGCCGCGCCAGCAGCAATCTGGACAGGGTGGTGCAACTGCAACAGCAGTTCCTCGAAAAAATCCTGGTGCTTGAGGAATATCACGATCGCATCGACGAGGAACAGCGCATCGGCAGCTACATCATGGGACATATTACCAACGTCCACGGCACGCTGGACCCGCTTATCCGGCATCTCATCCGGCCGGCGGAACATTTGAGCGGCGACATGCTGCTCGCGGCGCGCACGCCGGACGATGCGTTGCATATTCTGCTGGCCGATGCGGTAGGCCATGGGCTGGTTGCAGCCGTCAATGTATTGCCGCTCAGCCAGACGTTTTATGCCATGACCGAAAAGGGCTTCCGCATTGCCCAGATCGCGGAAGAGCTGAACCTGAAAATCAACCGGTTCATGCCGGTGGATCGTTTCGTCGCGGCCACATTGATTTCAGTCAATATGCGCAATCGTGTCATCGAGGTATGGAACGGCGGCAACCCCGCGCCCCTGCTGGTCAATAAAAATGGAAAGATTCTGCACGAATGGGAATCCACTAACCTACCGCTGGGCATCCTGCCGGGTGAAAGTTTTTCCGGTAAGCCGGAAGTTTTTCAATATGAAGAAAATTGCCGGCTGTGCCTGTTTTCGGACGGCTTGCCGGAGGCCGAATCTCCGCTGGGTGTACCGTTCGGCAAAGACCGGATCCGGAGATTGTTGCAAGACAGCGAACCAAAGGGACGGTTCGAAAATCTGGTGAGCCTGCTGGATTTGCATCTGGCCGGGCGGCCGGCGCATGACGATATTTCGCTGGCGATGGTCGAGGTTCCAACCTATCTCCGTGCGGAGCCGGTTGCCCATGCGCCTATTCAGGTGATGCCGGCAGGCGGCGGCAATTGGAAAATTGAGATCAGCCTGGGTGCGGCCGAGCTGAAATACCTCAATATCGTCCCGATGCTGACCGGCATCATCGAGAAAATCCATGTTGCCAGCGAATTTGCCGCGCCGTTATTCATGATCTTGTCCGAGCTGTTCAATAACGCGCTGGATCACGGCATTCTGCGGCTCGATTCCGGCATCAAGCATGGGGCAGACGGGTTTGACAAATTTCTTCAATTGCGCGATGAACGCCTGCTGGCTCTTGATAACGGGAAAATCGACCTTGAGGTCGAGAAGGTGGTGATCGAGGGGAAATATGGTGTGAAAATCCGGGTTGCCGATAGCGGCAAAGGGTTTGATTATGCGGCGATTTTGGCGGATGCCGAAAACGCTGTTAAACGGGGCCAGCACGGACGCGGCATTGCGCTGGTAGAAAGCATGGCTTATAAGCTCGAGTTTGCGGGCAACGGGAGCGAGGTTGCCGCTTACTACATTTGCGCCTAAACCGGGAACCTTGCCGGAAGGCTGCCAATCAAGTGTAAGAATGACGTGAAGGTGGCTGAATAGATAAGAAATCCCCCCGCTATTCACGTGATTGAATATTGCGCAAACTGCCTATCATTGCCATGACCCGCGGAATCCATCATGGCAGAAGACAGCGACCTAGAAAAAACCGAACAGCCCTCACAGAGGAAGCTTGACCAGGCAAGGGAAAAAGGCCAGGTTGCGCGCTCACGTGAGCTGTCCACGTTTGCAGTATTGCTGGCGGGTGGCGGTGTCCTGTGGTTCATGGGGGCATCGCTTACCCAGCATATGGTGAAGTTATTGCGCGATGGCCTGACGCTCGACCGGGAGCTGGCATTCAATCCCAGTCTGATGATTCCGCGTTTATATGATCTTTCACTGGACGCGTTAATCACGTTTTTCCCTTTTTTGCTCGTGGTCTTGCTTGCCGCGGCATTTTCTCCGTTGTTGCTGAACGGCTGGCTGTTCAGCATCCAGGCGCTGCAACCGAAATTTTCCAAGCTGAATCCGGTCTCCGGTATCGCTCGCATGTTTTCCAAGACTGCGCTGGTGGAGTTGGCCAAGGCGATTGGCAAGGCTGCGCTGGTGGGTGGTGTTGCAGCATGGGTGATCTGGAGCAACAAGGATGCGGTGATGGCGCTCGGCATGCAGGCCACCGCAGCCTCGATCCCGCAAATTGGACACTTGGTCAGCGCAAGTTTCATGACGATCGCCGGCGCGATGCTGCTGATCGTGGCTATCGATGTGCCGTTTCAGCTATGGGATCACAACAAGAAGCTGATGATGACCAAGGAAGAGGTGCGCCAGGAATCCAAGGAAACCGAAGGCGACCCGATGGTCAAGGGGCGTATCCGCAGCCTGCAACGCGAGGCGGCGCGCCGCCGCATGATGGCGGCAATCCCGACCGCCGATGTGGTGGTGACCAATCCGACGCACTATGCGGTGGCGCTGAAGTACGGCGACAAGGGGATGCGCGCGCCGATCGTGGTGGCGAAAGGCTCGCATCTGCTGGCGTTGCGCATCCGCGAAATCGCCGAGGAAAATCACGTGCCGATTCTGGAAGCGCCGCCGCTGGCGCGTGCGCTGCACAAGCATACCGATCTGGGCGAATCCATTCCGGAGGCGCTGTACACCGCGGTCGCCGAAGTGCTGGCCTACGTTTACCAGTTGCATCGCTACGAAAAGCAAGGCGGGGCCCGCCCGCAGGAGCCCAAGCATTTGCCGGTGCCGGTTGCTTTGGATCCGGCCGCCGCCCCGGCTGCCGCATGAAGAACTGAATCATGAACCTGCTGCTCATACGAAACTTTATCAAACGCGCCGGGCTGGTCGGCATGGCCGGCCCGGTGCTGATCGTGATGATTCTGGCGATGATGGTGCTGCCGCTGCCGCCGCTGCTGCTGGATATTTTGTTCACTTTCAATATCGCGATTTCCATCATGGTGTTGCTGGTCAGCATGAACACCAACAAGGCGCTGGATTTTTCGATCTTCCCTACCGTGCTGCTGATTACCACGTTGTTGCGCCTGTCGCTGAACGTGGCTTCGACGCGGATCGTACTGATGGAAGGGCACACCGGGCCGGATGCGGCGGGCAAGGTGATCGAGTCGTTCGGCCATTTTCTGGTAGGCGGCAACTATGCCGTCGGCCTGGTGGTGTTTGCGATCCTGGTGATTATCAATTTCGTGGTGATCACCAAAGGCGCCGGGCGTATCGCCGAGGTGGGCGCGCGTTTCACCCTGGATGCGATGCCCGGCAAGCAAATGGCGATCGATGCCGATTTGAATGCGGGGCTGATCGGCGAAGACGCGGCGCGCAAACGCCGTGCCGAGGTTGCGCAGGAAGCGGACTTCTATGGCGCGATGGACGGCGCCAGCAAATTCGTGCGCGGCGATGCGGTCGCGGGCATCATCATCCTGCTGATCAACATCATCGGCGGCCTGATCATCGGTGTGCTGCAGCACGATCTCGATATTGCCACCGCCGCCAAGTACTATACCTTGCTGACTATCGGCGACGGGCTGGTGGCACAAATTCCGGCGCTGGTGATTTCTACCGCCGCCGGTCTGGTGGTGAGTCGCGTCGCCAGCGATCAAAACATCGGCCAGCAACTAAGCAAGCAACTATTCCAGCAGCCGCAGGTCATCATGCTGACCGCCGTGATTATCGGCGCGATGGGCCTGATTCCCGGCATGCCGCACTTCGCCTTTTTGCTGCTGGCCGGCGCGATGGGGTGGCTGGCTTATTACCTGACGCAAAAGGGCGCGCTAGCGGCCGAACAGGAACAGGCTGCCGTTGCGGAGACGCCGGTTATCGCGGAATCCACCGAGGCGAGGTGGGAGGATGTCGAGCAAGTCGACGTGCTGGGGCTGGAGGTGGGCTACCGGCTGATCGCATTGGTGGACAAGGCTCAAGATGGCGACTTGTTGCGCCGCATCAAAGGTATCCGCAAAAAATTCACCCAGGACATCGGCTTCCTGCCGCCGCCCGTGCATATTCGCGACAATCTGGACTTGCGCCCGAACGGTTACCGCATCACGCTCAAGGGGGTGGAGGTCGGCAGCGGCGAGGCCTATCCGAATATGTTGCTGGCAATCAATCCGGGCAGCGTGACGGGCGAGCTGGCCGGCATGCCGACGCGCGATCCGGCCTTCGGTCTGCCCGCAGTCTGGATCGACAGCGTGTTGCGCGACCAGGCGCAGGTCATGGGTTACACCGTGGTTGATCCGGGCACGGTCGTGGCGACCCACCTAAGCCATCTGCTGAGTACGCGTTCCGCAGAGCTGCTCGGGCGGCAGGAGGTGCAGCAATTGCTTGATCATATCGGCAAGGTTGCGCCCAAGCTGGTCGAAGACCTGGTGCCCAAGACCTTGCCGCTGGGCGTGGTGCAAAAGGTGCTACAAAACCTGCTTGATGAAGGTATGCATATCCGCGATATGCGCACCATCGTGGAAACACTGGCGGAAAATGCGCAGCGCACCCAGGATGCCTACCAGCTCACCGCGCTGGTGCGCGTCGCGCTCGGCCCGGCCATCGTGCAGCAGTTCTATCCTTCCGCGCAGGAGTTGCAGGTGATCGGCATGGACAAGGAGCTTGAATATCTGCTGATCCAGGCGATGCAATCCAGCCAGAACGGCATCGGCATCGAGCCGGGGCTGGCCGACACCGTGCTGCGCGAGACACGCGTCGCGGCCGAGACGCAGGAACAGATGGGCTTGCCGGCAGTGATGCTGGTACCCGCGCAGTTGCGCGATTTGCTGGCGCGTTTCCTGAAGCGCGCAGTGCCGAACATCAGAGTAATTTCGCATGATGAAGTGCCGGACTTCAAAACTATCCGGGTGACTGCTATGGTAGGAGGTAGAGCATGAGCATCAGAAAATTTATCGCCCCGACAACACGTCAGGCAATGAAGGACATTCGCGACGAGCTTGGTTCCGACGCGATGATCCTGTCGAATCGGCAGACGGCGCAGGGGGTGGAGATCGTTGCGATCGCGAATGGCGACTTCGCCCACCTGACTGCTGGCGCCGCCGCGCAAAAAACCGAGTGGCCGGAGATAACGGCGGACGAATGGACAAAGTCAGTCGCGGAAGATCATTCTGTGCAACCGGTCAGGCCATTGACCTCCGCCGGCAATGCAATTCAGCCCAGGCAGCCGCTCCAGTTCCAGCACAAGGCTGCCGAACCAGCCGGGCCGCTGCACTTGTCCGGCGCTTTGCGGCACCCAGGGAAGTTGCCGCAGTCTGAGCGCGCACCGCAAGCCAGAACTGCGCCGCAGGCTAACGCCATCCGGATGGCCGAGGCGCAGCCTGGGCCGGCCATGCCCAAAAAAGAGAATTCAGGGCAAGAGAATATTCTCAGTGAGATCAAATCAATGAGCGCCATGCTGCAGCAGCAGTTTGCGGCGCTGTACTGGAATGATGTGCAGTTGCGCGATCCGCAGCGTGCCGCCCTGTTGCGCAAAATGCTCAACGCCGGATTCAGCACGTTGCTGGCGCGCCAGTTGCTGGACAAGATGCCTGCCGGGGAAATGCAAGGCGAGTCATGGATAAAGCAGGTATTCAAGCGCAATTTGCAGGTGGCGGGTAAGGCGGACGACATCATCGCCAAGGGCGGGGTGTACGCGCTGATCGGGCCGACCGGCGTGGGCAAAACCACCACCACGGCCAAGCTGGCGGCGCGCGCGGTGGTGCGCTACGGTGCGGACAAGGTGGCGTTGCTGACGACCGACAGTTACCGGATCGCCGCTTACGAGCAGCTCAAGATTTATGGAAAAATACTCGGCGTGGCGGTGCATGCGGTGAAGGACACCGATGATTTGCGCCTGACTCTTTCCGCCTTGCGCCACAAGCATCTGGTGCTGATCGATACGGTTGGGATGGGGCAGCGCGATGAGCGCGTCGGCGACCAGAGCGAAATGTTCGAGGCTCTCGGCGTGCAGTGTCTGCTGTTGCTGAACGCCACCAGCGGTGGCGATACGCTGGAAGATGTGGTGCGCATGTACCGCAGCAGCAAGGTGGTCGGTTGCATCCCCACCAAGCTGGACGAGGCGGTTAACCTCGGCACAGTGCTGGATGTGGCGGTGCGCCATCGCCTGGTGATGCACTACATGGCCAACGGCCAGCGTGTGCCGGAAGATTTGCACCCGATCAATCTCGATTATCTGTTGCACCGCGCGCTCAAACCGGCGGAGGAAAAAACCCCGTTTACCCTGCGCGAGCTGGATTTTCCGGTATTGATGGCGAATGCGCCGGGCAAGGAGATGTCCTGTGCGCTCTGATGGCGGAGCGGATCAGGCAGAAGGCCTGCGGCGCCTGCTGGTACTCAACCAGACACAGGTGATCACCGTGGTGGCCGGCAAAGCCGGGGTGGGACGCACCAGCGCGACCATCAACCTTGCGGCGGCATTGGCGCGTTCCGGCAAGGATGTGCTGGTGCTGGATGAAAATCATGGGCCGAATAATTTACTGGATCGCATCGGGCTATCCGCCAGACATGATTTGCTGGATGTCGCGCAGGGGAAATACGGGCTTTGCGAGGCGATCAACACCGTCAACGGATTTGGCATCTTGTCGACCGCGCGCGCCATGCAGTCATTGGCGAAACTGGGCCAAGCCACGCAACAGCGCCTGGAAAATGCGTTGACCGAGGCCAGCGACGGCGCAGATGTGGTGCTGGTGGATGCCGCGTTGTCTGCGCTGAGCCAGGCCGAAGGGCCGTCCGGAAAGTCTGCGGCAGTATCGCCGAGCCTCGCGAGCGGGGCTGCGTTGCTGGTGCTGGTTGATGCGACTCCCAGCGGCATTACCGAGAGCTATGCCTTGATTAAGCGGCTGGCGCTGAAGAATGCGCGCCAACAGTTCGGGATTGCGGTAAACAGGGTGGGCAATGAGAAGGCAGCGATGACGGTGTTTGAAAACATGGCCAAGGTAGCCCGGCGCAATCTCTCGGTGCGTTTGGAGTATTTGGGCTATATCCCGCCCGATGAAAGACTTAGATGCGCGATGCAGTTGGGAAAGTCGGTGGTTGAAGCCTTTCCGGACGCCGCTTCGGCGAAATCTTATCTGGAGCTGTCGCAAAAACTGCTGTGTTTGCCGATGCAGCGGGATGAAGCGAAGGGCGGTATTTCCGCCATCATGCAAAACCTGATGAAGCAGGTGTCGCCACCGGCCGCCCTGACAAGGTATTGTGAAGCATCCAGCGCGGGATAACGGCTGCTGCTCATGTATCTGACAAACATTAAAATCTCGGTTAGCCACAGATTTGCACGGATAACCACGGATAAAACATTGTATTGCTATGGTTCTGCATTTCACCCGAACGGTATTGGAAAGGGTAGGGGTAACTCATTTTTATCCGTGTAAATCCGTGTTCATCCGTGGCCCAGCTGCGTTTTTTGGGATGAGCTCTCATCCCGCCGTGCCAGATCCCGCCGTGCCGCTAGATCAACGCAGCAAGGAAATTACGCACGTTGTAAACTGACGGACATGTACACAGCCAGCGGATTAAACGACAAGGAGCAATGCCTGCGGGAACATTCCCATCTTGTGAAACGGCTTGCGCATCAGATGATGGCCAGGCTGCCTTCCAGCGTGCAGGTTGACGACATCATCCAGGCCGGCATGATGGGTTTGCTGGATGCGGCAAGCCGCTACGACGAATTCTACGGTGCACAGTTTGAGACTTATGCGACGCAACGCATCCGCGGTGCGATGCTGGACGAACTGCGTGAAGCGGATTGGCTGCCGCGCAGCCTGCGCCGCGATATGCGGCGCATCGAAGTATCCGTCAGCCGCTTGCAGCAGAAACTGGGCAGGCCGCCGGGCGAAGCTGAAATCGCCGCAGATATGGAAGTGACCCTCGCCGACTACCAGCAGATGCTGCAGGCATCGCGCGGCGCGCAGTTGCTCTATTACGAAGATTTTCATGGTGAGGACGAGGAAGATTTTTTTGAGCGCTTCGATCTCAGCGGTGATGCCAACCCGCTGGATTTGCTGGAGGATGAGCGTTTCAAGGCTGAATTGGCGCGCGCGATCGAAAATTTGCCGGAGCGCGAACGTATGTTGATGGGCATGCTTTACGAGCAGGAAATGAACCTGCGCGAAATCGGCGAGGTGCTGGGCGTGGGCGAATCGCGCGTTTCGCAGCTGCATAGCCAGGCGGTGGCGCGGTTGCGCAGTTCGATGAAAGGTTATTGATGGACAAACTTACGCTGCTGGGATTGGTGGTTGGCCTGACCGGCATCATGGCCGGGCAGATGCTGGAGGGCGGCGACCTTTCTATTCTGTTTCAGGGCGCTGCTTTTCTGATCGTGCTCGGCGGCACGCTCGGGGCGGTGATGGTGCAATGCCCATCCAGGGTGTTTTTTACGGCGATCAAGATGGGCCGCTGGGCGTTCGTTACGCCGAGGTTGCACAGTCGGGACAAGGCCAGACAATTGATGGAATGGAGCGTGCTGGCGCGCAAGGAAGGCATTTTGGCGTTGGATGCGCGCACTTCCGACATCGACGACCCTTTCATGAAAAAAGGGCTGCAACTCCTGGTGGATGGCAACAGCGCCGAAAAAATCCGCGAGGTGCTGGATGTGGATACTCATTCCTGGGAGCAGTTGCGCTGGCAATCTGCGCGGGTTTGGGAAGCAGCTGCCGGGTATTCTCCTACCATCGGCATCATCGGGGCGGTATTGGGTTTGATGCACGTCATGCAAAATCTCGGCGAGCCGAGCAAATTAGGTGGCGGTATTGCAGTGGCATTTGTCGCGACGATTTATGGTGTGGCCTTTGCCAACCTGCTGTTCCTGCCGGTCGCTAACAAGCTGAAATCCATTATCATGCAGCAGACGCACATGCGCGAAATGGTCGTGGATGGATTGGTGGGAATTGCCAATGGGGATAATCCGCGACTGATTGAAATCAAGCTGCAAAGCTATATCGATTAGGGCTTATTCGAATGGCGCGCCGGGCGAAACGCATCGAGCATGACAATCACGACCGATGGTTGGTGTCCTATGCCGACTTCGTCACCCTGTTGTTTGCCTTTTTTGTGGTGATGTATTCCATTTCATCGGTGAACGAGGAAAAGTATAAAACCTTCGGTAATTCGTTAAGCACCGCCTTTGCCAAGCAGCCTGTTAGCGTTTCGGCCGGTGTCGTGGTCAGCCAGCAGGATCAGACGCTCAAGACGTTGGTGGATATGCGTACCGCGCGCCTGGGCGAACAGCAGCGCAAAGTACAGGAGCGCATGAAAAATCTGGCCGGCGGATTGAGCCAAGTGATGGCTACGTTGATTAAACAACGTATGGTTAATGTCAACCAAACCAAGCGCGGAGTGGCTATCGATATCAGTGCGAGCACCTTGTTCAAAACGGGCGAGGCAACATTGCAACCGGGTATGTCGGAGGTGTTGCGCCAAGTGGCAGCGGTGTTGAGCAAGGAAGAACTGTCAATCGAGGTGGAAGGGCATTCCGACGATATACCCATCGCGACCGCGCAGTTTCCTTCCAATTGGGAGTTGTCTTCCGCGCGTGCCAGCAGCGTGGTCAGGATGCTGATCGATAAGGGGGTGCCGGCAAAGCGCTTGGCTGCGGTAGGTTTGGCCTCGAGTCAGCCGCTGGTGCCCAATGACACTCCGGAAAACCGTGCCAGGAACCGGCGTGTAACCATTACGATAATGTCACCCAACGTGGAGAGGGGTGTGGGTATTGAGGAGTAGGAGCAATTCGTGAATTGCCCTTAATCAGCCGCTCCCCAGCGACCTGCCGCTCCCCGGCGAAAAACTGGTCTGACCATCGGGGCCATAGAGATTCGCTTTGTTCACTGCATTGCTTAAGACCGCTAGCAATTGCTGGTTGCGGCGCAGCTTCATCTGAATCAGCTCGCCATTGGTTTGATTGAGCCGTTGGGCGCGTTCTGCCAAAGTACGAATTTCATGCCATATAGCCAAGCCTTGCGGGCTGTGTGTTCCCAGCCAGGCGCTGCTTGCATCCGCGCCAAGACCGTCCGAAGCGCGAGTGTCCGGCGGCATACCCGTTGCGGGTGCTGCGCCAGGTTGCGGGAGATTTTTACGCAACAGGGAACGGCGCGTTTCGGCAAGCTCGTTAAGATTTAGTGCGTCAGTTGATTTCTGCTCGGACAGTTCAAGCAGCTGGTCGGTAAGGTTTTCCACCAGCATCCCTTGCTCGCGTTCCAGCAGGGCTATGAATTTCAGCAAAGCCGCGCGTTCGGCGGTTAAGGCGGAAAGTAATTGCGGGCTGGACGATGGCTTCAAGTATTAAGCCCTGCCGCCTATCAGGTCGCGCACCGTGTCGATCAAACGACCGGCAACGGCTTCCGAGTTGACCTTGAAGCGGCCTTCGCTGATAGCTTGCTTGATTTCCGCAACTTTAGCCGCATTAACGACCGGGGTATTCGCCATGCTGTTTTCCATGCTGTGCAACTGTGTTGCCGCAGCACCGAGCGAAACGCTGGTGTCGCTGCGCTGCGCCGCTGCGGGCATCGGGTTGGCTTTGCCCTTGGCTGCGGCATGCGCGCCCCCTTCTGTTGCTGCGCTGGTGGGTAACGGCTTGCTGGGTTTGTCGATTTTCACGGTTATCCTCTCAGTCTGACTGCACTTAATTTCGTTCCTTAGCCATTATATCGGTAAAAATCCAAGATACTTTAGGTCTTGAACGGGTTTTTATAGCGCAAGTGGATATTGGGCATAATCCTGAGGGGGTTAAGGCGCGATTTCCACTACGCCGCCGACACGTGCAACCCCGCTAATCACGCGGCCCGGCCCAACGCGAATTTGCACGGTCTGGCCTTCGCTCGCATTCTTCAAGGCAACTCCTTCGCTGCGTATGCTGAAACCGTTGCCCTGCACGGCGAGCTGCACGATTTGCCCCTGCGTTACGCTGTAAGGATGGCGCAGCATGCTTTCGCGCAATACCTGTCCGGCGGCGATGCCGTGGCGCAGCACTTTACCGAGCACTTGTTTGGGGTCGGTAAACCCCCCTGGCTGGGAAGTTTCTGTCGACTGGCTGGCAAGATCCTGTTCTTGTAGCGTATGCCCCGGCGGCAGTTGGCGCGCGCTGGTCAATAAATTCAGGTTGATCCTGATTTGCACGGGGACAAAAATGCGCCAGCCGGTCGTGCGGACAGAGCGGTCATCGGCTCCTTCCTTGTGGGGGGAGGGGGCGCAGCGCACGCCTATCGAGGTTTTACCAATCAACCGGCTGCCGGTCGGCAGAAAGGCTTCAAGCTCGGTGCATTTGGGCTGAATGACACGCCGGTCTATCTCATCTATTTGGAAGGCGATCTTGCCGGGCAGGGTAGCAGTTTGTTGCTGCACGAAGCTGGCGACGACATTTCTTATCTGGCTGTGATCCTGTTCTGCCCCGGCGACAGCGGATTGCAACAAGAGAAAAGTTGTTAATAAAATCTTATTCATGGGGTGCATTGTGCGTGCTGCAGGCTGTTAAGGGAAGTGCTGGAGCGTTGGAATTGGAGGGGGAATTTACCGCTTATCGGTGGATAGTGGAGCTATGCGCAGGTTTAGCATGCTGTTTATGTAAATAGGTATTCTGGTAGGACTGCCGCGTTTTAACGGAGGGAAGCAAGATGGTCAATAAATTGGATGATGCGCTGCGATTTCAGCAAACCGCGCTGAGTTTACGCGCCGCGCGCCAGGAGTTGCTGGCTTCCAATATCGCGAATGCGGATACGCCGAACTATAAGGCGCGGGATATCGATTTTGCCAGCGCGTTGCAGAATGCCCTGGCGGGCACATCCACCGAGTTGCCGGTCGTGAAAACTTCATCCATGCATCTGGAAGGGAAGGCGGGCGGGTCGATTTTGGGTGCGCCGGTGATGTACCGCAAGCCGGTTCAGCCGAGCGCCGATGGCAATACGGTAGATATGGATGTGGAACGCGCGCAATTCGCCGATAACGCTTTGCGCTATGAGGCCAGTGTCAGGTTTGTCAGCGAGCAAATGAAGGCCACGCTCACTGCGATACAGGGCTAACCAGCGACTTGTTGCAGTTTCTTGCAGTTTGGTCGAGTAGTTTACGAAACTAACGGAGGTGGGTTATGTCTCTATTTAATATTTTTAATGTGGCGGGTTCGGGGATGGCGGCGCAGTCGCAGCGTCTGAACGTGGTGGCCAGCAACCTGGCGAATGCCGACAGCGCTACCAGCGCCAATGGCCAACCGTACCGCGCCAAGCAGGTGGTGTTCAGCGCAATACCGATGGATGGTGGTGCGCAAGGGGTAAAAGTGACGGGGGTGGTCGAAGATAATTCGCCGATGAAAATGGTCTATGACCCCAAGCATCCGATGGCCGATGACAAGGGTTACGTTGCCATGCCCAACGTGGATGTGGTGGGTGAGATGGTGAACATGATCTCCGCCTCGCGCGCCTATCAGAATAACGTGGATGTGATGAACACGTCGAAAACACTGTTGCTCAAGACGCTGACCATCGGTCAGTAATATAAAAAGTAATGAAAGGAAATCGCCATGATTAACAGCACACAAGACGCCGGTTCGGCTGCGGCATTGTTTGCATCATTTAATGCAGGTTCCAGTTCTGCCGCGAATATCCAGACGGCGGCCGATACGCAGGATCGTTTTTTGAAATTGCTGGTTACGCAAATGAAGAACCAGGATCCGCTCAATCCGATGGATAACGCAGAAGTAACTTCACAAATGGCGCAACTCAGCACGGTAACCGGTATCGACCAGCTGAACGTTACCTTGCAGGCGCTGAGTGACAGCATGGTGCCCAATCAGACGCTGCAGGCGGCCACCATGATAGGGCATGGTGTGCTGGTGCCGGGTTCGGGTGTCGATGTGTTGAATGGTGCGGGATTCGGCGGCATCGACCTGGCGGAGTCGGTGGACAAGGTGGAGGTCGCGATTTATGACCAGGCGGGCGCGCTGGTTCGCAATATACAGATGGGCGCGCAACCGGTCGGGCTGGTCAACTGGCAGTGGGATGGCCGCAACGATGCCGGCGACATCGTGGCGGATGGCAGTTACACATTTGCCGTGAACGCCACCCAGGCAGGCAACGCGGTGGATGCGATGGCATTGCAGTTCGGCATGGTGAACAGCGTCACGCAGGATAAGCAGGGGGTCGCGCTGCGCGTCGGCCAGCTGGACGGCATCGCGCTGTCGCAAGTCAGGCAGATTCTATGAAATGCAGTAATTTATTGCAGGGTGCGCACAGCACCCTCGTGCGTTAATTACAAGGGGGAAAATCATGAGTTTTCAGCAAGGTTTGAGCGGTTTGAATTTGTCGGCCAAGCAACTGGATGTAATCGGCAATAATGTGGCGAATTCCGGTACGGTTGGCTTCAAGCAATCGCAGGCGCAGTTTTCCGATATGTATGCGGCCTCT
>JAUYGW010000197.1 GCA_030690245.1 Gallionella sp.
ATGATCCCGCTGACCCGCCAGGTGTTCTGGGGGCCGATGGCCGTGTCCATCATGGGCGGGCTGGTCGTCGCCACGCTGCTGACCTGTTTGTTCCTGCCCGCGCTGTATGCGACGTGGTTCAGGGTGCGGGAGTCGAATTAGCTCCGTTCAGGCATAGATTTCTAAACGCAATCCTCCAGCTTTGTCATTGCCTGGGCAATGTGGTTTAATCGCGCCCATGAAATTTCCCTTCCAGAACGTCGCGCTGATCGGCAAACACAAGGCCCCGGAAATCGCCGAGCCGTTGTTGCGCCTGGCCGCGTTTTTGTCGTCCAAGGGGCTGAATGTGGTGGTGGATAGCCTGACTGCCGAACAGATCGAATCCAGCCCTTACCCGGCGATGAATCTGAACGAGATGGCCCATGCGGTGGACCTGGCCGTCGTGATCGGCGGCGATGGCACGATGCTGAACATCGCGCGCACCCTGTCGCCGTACCAGATACCGCTGGTCGGCGTGAACCAGGGCAGGCTGGGTTTCCTCACCGATCTCACGCTGGAAAACATGCAGGACAGCATGGCGGCGATGCTGGACGGCAAGTTCGTCACCGAGCAGCGCCTGCTGTTGTCGGCGCGCGTGCTGCGCGGCGATGTCGAGGTGTTCAGCGGGCTGGCCTTCAACGAAGTGGCGGTGCACCGCAACCATGCCAGCAGCATGGTCGAGTTCGAGGTGCGCGTCGACGGCGAATACCTCTACAACCAGCGCGCTGACGGATTGATCGTCTCGACGCCCACCGGATCAACCGCCTATGCGATGTCGGCCGGCGGCCCGATATTGCATCCCAGCCTGGATGTGATCGAGCTGGTGCCGGTATGCCCGCATACGCTGAGCAATCGTCCTATTGTGGTGAAAGGCTCATCGGTGCTGGAGATTCTGATGCACCGCAGCGGCGATATCCGCGTGCGCTTCGATAGCCACACCAACTACGATCTGGAGTTGCACGACAAAATCATCGTCACGCGCCACCCCGAGCCTGCCTGCCTGCTGCATCCGGTGGGCCATAGCTACTACCACACGCTGCGCGAGAAGCTGCTCTGGAATCAGACCCTGTAAACGATGAAACTTCCAGCACAGATTGTTCATTGTCGATGTGATACCACACAATCGGTTTTTTGTAGGTCGGGCTCCGCCCGACAGCTATATCCGGCGGGTGGAACCCGCCCTACGCCTGAAGTTCCCAGGTAAATGCTGAAGTTTTTGGCTATCCGCGATTTCGTCATCGTCTCTTCGCTTGAGCTGGATTTTTCTGCCGGTTTCACCGCGCTGACCGGCGAGACCGGCGCGGGCAAATCCATCCTGATCGACGCATTGTCGCTGGCGCTCGGCGAACGCGGCGACGCGGCCATGGTGCGCAACGGCTGCGAGCGCGCCGAGATCGCCGCCGAGTTCGACATCGCCGCGTTGCCGTATTTGCAGGCATGGCTGGCCGAGCAGGAACTGGCGGGCGACGAGGGCGTATGCCTGTTGCGTCGCGTGCTGGATGCCAATGGGCGTTCGCGCGGTTTCATCAACGGGTGCAGCGCTACCTTGCAACAGATGCGCGACGCGGGCGAGCAGTTGCTGGATATCCACGGCCAGCATGCGCATCAATCGCTGGTGCGCACCGAGGCGCAGCGTAAGCTGCTGGACGGTTATGCGGGCGTGGCCGCTGATGCGGAGAAAGTCGCAGCCCTGTACCGCGATTGGCAAACCCTGCGCCGCCGCCGTATCAGCCTCAGCGAAAATGCCGAGGCAGTGGCTGCCGAGCGCGAGTTGCTGCGCTTTCAGCGCGACGAGCTGGAAGGGCTGGGTTTCAATGCGGCGGAGTGGCAAGAACTGCAAGCCGACTACGCGCGCCTCGCCCATGCGGCGAGCCTGCTGGAGACTGCCGCATTCGGCATCGAAACCCTGAGCGAGGCGGACAACGCCTGCCTTGCGCAGCTCAATGCGCTGGCGGCGCGCCTGCGCGACGGCATGGCGCACGATACCGGCCTGGGCGAAACGCTGCGCATGCTGGAAAGCGCGCAGGCCGAGTTGCAGGAGGCGGTGTATGCGTTGCGCCATTACCAGCAGCGCCTCGACACCGACCCGCAACGCCTGCATGAACAGGAGCAGCGCATCCAGGGCGTGATGGATGCCGCGCGCAAACACCGCGTTGCACCGGAACAACTGGGCGAAGCCTTGCAGTGCATCGTGGCGCGTCTGGCGGAACTGGGCGGCGATGCCGATCTGGCCGCGCTGGAACAGCAGGAAAAATCCGCGCAGCAAAGCTATCTGGCGGCGGCGCAGAAATTGACAACAGCGCGCAAGAAAGCCGCCGACAAGCTGGCGCGCGAGATTACCGAGACGATGCAGGCGCTGGCGATGCAGGGCGGCAGTTTTGACGTGGCGCTGCTGCCGCTGGCTGAAGGGAATGCTTACGGTCTGGAGACGATAGAGTTCCAGGTCGCCGCCAATCCCGGCGTGCCGCCGCGCAGTCTGGCCAAGGTCGCATCGGGCGGCGAGTTGTCGCGCATCAGTCTGGCGATCCAGGTTGCCGCGAGCCAGGTCGCCAGTGTGCCGACGCTGATCTTCGACGAGGTGGACAGCGGCATCGGCGGGCGCGTCGCGGAAATCGTCGGGCATTTGCTCAAAAAACTGGGCAAGAATTATCAGGTGCTGTGCGTGACGCATTTGCCGCAGGTCGCCGCTGCCGCCGACCACCAGTGGCAGGTGAGCAAGGCGGCGGAGAACGGCGTCACGCTGAGCCATATTGCCGTGCTGGACGGCGAACAGCGCGTCGAGGAGATCGCACGCATGCTGGGCGGCGTGAAAATCACCGACACGACGCGCAAGCATGCGGCGGAGATGCTGGGCGCGGCCGCTTGAGGTATCATGCGCCGGCTTTGAATTAATTGAAATGACGAGATGATTATGCGTATTACACTGGTTTTGCTTTCCACGCTGCTGGCTTCGTGCAGCTACCTTTCCTCGCCGGTATTGTCGCCGTACAAGATGGACATCCGCCAGGGGAATTATATTACGCCGGAGATGCGCGAGAAACTCAAGCTCGGCATGTCAAAACAGCAGGTGCGTTATGTGCTGGGCACGCCGATGATCAGCGATGCCTTTCACTCCAACCGCTGGGACTATGTATATCGCTTGGAGCAGCGCGGCGAATTGGTCGAAAAGCAACGGCTGACGCTTTATTTTGAAGGCGACAATCTGGCGCGCATGGATGATGGCAGCCAGCCCGTACAAGCAGCACCGGCGATTGTGCAGCCGCCAGTTGCAATCGCGCAGCCGCAACCCGTTGCCAAGGCCGACCCCTCTACGGATGTGCTGAAAAGCGTACAGGCCTGGTCGGCGGCTTGGTCAGCCAAGAATGTAAGCGGCTACCTGGCCGCGTATACGCCGGACTACAAGCCGCAAGGCATGAGCCGCAAGGCGTGGGAAAAACAGCGCCTGGAGCGCATCAGCAAGCCCAAGGCGATCGAAGTCGAGCTGAGTGAAATCAGTGCCAGCATGCAGGGTGATAGCCATGCATCCGTTACTTTTACGCAGCGCTACCGCTCCGATCTCTACCGGGATAGCACGCGTAAAACGCTGCAACTGGAAAAAGTCGGCGATGCCTGGTTGATCGTCTCCGAACAGGTCGTCAAGTAAAGGGTAGATTATGGGCAAAATCAAGATTGCCATCGCCGGCAGCGGCGGACGCATGGGGCGTGCCTTGCTGGAAGGTGTGGTGCAAGCCGATGACCTGGTTTTGCACGCCGCGCTGGAATACAGCGGCAGCGCGCTGCTCGGCAAAGATGCAGTAGAGTTCTCCGGCGCGGCCTGTGGTGTGCAAATCAGCGCAGATGTTGAAGCTGCGTTGCAAGGCGCGGATGTGCTGATCGATTTCACCCGCCCCGAAGGCACGCTGCATCACCTCAATATCTGCCGCAGGCTGGGCGTGAACATGGTGATCGGCACGACCGGTTTTAACGCGCAGCAAAAGGCGCAACTCGGCACAGCGGCGCAGCATATCGGCATCGTGTTCGCCCCCAATATGAGCGTCGGCGTGAATCTGGTGTTCAAGCTGCTGGAAACCGCTTCGCGTGTGCTGGCGCACGGCTACGACATCGAGATCATCGAGGCGCACCACCGCCACAAGGTGGACGCGCCATCCGGCACTGCGCTGGGCATGGGCGAGGTCGTTGCACGCACCTTGGGGCGCGATTTGGCGCAATGTGCGGTATATGGCCGCGAAGGCGTAACCGGCGAACGCGACCCTTCCACCATCGGCTTTGCCACGGTGCGCGGCGGCGACATCGTCGGCGACCATACCGTGCTTTATGCCGGCATCGGCGAGCGCATCGAAATTACCCATAAAGCCAGCAGCCGCGCCACATTTGCACTAGGCGCACTGCGTGCCGCAAGGTATTTGAAAGCCAATCCGGCAGGGCTTTACGACATGCAGGATGTGTTGGAATTGAAATAAGCGGATTTTCATATTGCTGATGGCGGGCGGGTTGGTGGCGCACTACCGGATTGCACCAACAAAAAGTATTTGCAGTACGCTGCCGGAACGGGCTGCGTCATTATCGAATTTCGGGCGCTATGAAAGGCGTTAAAAGGCCAATTTAGAAATTGATATTTTGCGCCCCCCGATGATACATAGTACTGAAATACCTTGGTGTAAAAATAGGTAAATGATTGGTTTTGTTTGGCTTTTAAACAAACGGGCATGTGCAGCGAGTGCAGAAATAATGCTGCAAAGAATACTTGATAAAAACACTCGTTATTTATGCTTGACACATCCTGTCGGTTGGGACAAAATTCAAGGGCGCGTCAAATTGTCGCAGAGCAATTGCGTGAAGCACGCCGCAAATATAATACAAACGGAGGTTATTCTATGGAATCATCCAAAATAGGGGGTGCGCCAGTTCCCTTTATGCAGCAGATGCTGCACAACAAAATGTTATTGTTGACCATGTTTATAGCCGTCAGTGCCGTGGCTTACTTCGGCATCGGTCTTTACATGCTGCTCAGGCATTAAACCAGCGTTTTGATTTAAAATTTTCCAGGTTGCCTTTAAAGCGGCAGCTGGAATAGTAGTGTGTGCAAGTAGGTGAAAATTTGTTTTTTCAGGTTGTTTTGTATCAACTATCAATGGCGCCAGCCATCAATTATCAAAGGGAGGAGTAAGCGATGTCAGAACCAACTTCAAGTGGTGCAAGCCCCCATTTCATGCAGACTATGCTTGATAACCAGTGGCTTATGTTAGTGTTGGGCGTGACGGTACCTATGGTACTTTATACGCTGTGGGGTCTGTGGGACGTGATGAACATACCGGTAGCTCCGTAATAACGCCGCACCTGTTTAATTAAATTAAAGGAGAAATACAGCTATGGGAACGTCTTATACCCCCCCAACAAACCCCGATTGGTGGCGTGAACCAATCGAACGCACCGAAATATGGTGGATTGTGCTTGCGTTTGCATGGTGTCTGTTCATGTTCGGCTGGATGGTCGGCTGGCACTTTGTCGGGCCGCAAAATATGAGCAACGAAGCTTATAAAACGACACCTGAGGCGTTTTCCAAGAAGGTTGCCGACATGCAGGCGAAGTACACCGTCCGCAAGGATGAGGCCACTGGTGAAGATGTTGTGGCTCCACCACCCGGCAGTGATATCTATCTGGCCGCCATGCAGTGGCAATACCGCCCTATTCTTGAGTTGCAAAAAGGGCAAAAATATCGCCTGCATATGTCCTCTCTTGATGTGGGTCATGGCTTCTCGTTGCAGCCTGAGAATATTAACTTTCAAGTCTATCCAGGCTACGAGCAGGTTACTACCATAACA
>JAUYGW010000242.1 GCA_030690245.1 Gallionella sp.
GCGTGACCATAAGCTCATGGCGGGTATTAAACAATAGGCCGAATTGCCTATATATTCCGGCATATTTACATTCGGACGGTTTTGTACTCGCTGGCGGCGAACCGGGCGGAAGATAAAAGATGGCTTATGGCGCTACAACAGCTTCATTCCGGCGAATTTGGCCGCGTTCTTGTCGAAGGTGGCGGTATGCAGGCAATCGTGCGCATATCCCAAACGCTCGATCAGGCAATCGGAAAAATCCGCCTTGCCGGAAACGAACTGGCGCAATGCGCGCCATGCCGTTTCGGCATCCTGTATCTTGAGTTGTTTGACGCGCAACAGCCGTTCGAGGATGGCGGCGATGTCCGCGCGGGAAGAGCCGTAGCAGCTTTCCAATACCCAGACCGTTTCGACCAGCGCGATCAGCGAGACGAATCCCGGGTTCTCCGGGGCCAGTTCGCGCTCTATCAGGCGGCCGGCCGATGCGGATTGGTTCTTGTCGTCCTGTGCCAGGTAACGCACCAGCACATTGGTGTCCAGCCCGATCACTTGCCCGCTCCGCGTTTGGCGATGGCGCGGTTCATGTCCTCTATCGTGACGGGTGACTTGGGCTTGCCGACGATGCCTTTCAGCGAAGAGATGTCTTCGGTTGCGGCAACGATGCCGAATTGCCCGTTGCCCAATTCGACGAACTCGATCCGGTCGCCCGCCTCCACGCCGAGCCTGCTGCGTACCGGAAGCGGGATGGTGATTTGCCCTTTACTGGTCAGTACGGCGGTAGCCATGATGAGTCCTTTCTATTATTCCTTACCTGATTGTAAGGATTGCCCGACAAAAGTCAACCCGCCTCCGGCATGCCGAACTCGATCATCTCGTCCACCTGCAACGCCTTGGGTACCTGATGGGTGATGAACAGCATGGTGACTTTGCCCTTGAGCTTGTTGACGGTATGCGCGAAGTGTTCGGCGGTCTGTATGTCGAGGCTGCTCACAGCTTCGTCGAAGATCAGCACGCGCGGGCGCTTGAGCAGGGCGCGGGCGATGGCGATGCGCTGGCGCTGTCCGCCCGAGAGGCCGATGCCGTTCTCGCCCACCGGGGTCTGGTAGCCCTGCGGCAGTTGTTCGATGACGGCATGGATCTCGGCCATCTTGCAGGCATGGACGATCTCTTCGAAGGCGGCGTGGGGGTTGGCCAGTTGCAGGTTGTCGTAGAGGGTGCCGGAGAACAGCCGGGTCTCCTGCGGCACCACGCCGAAGTTGGCGCGCAGTTCGTTGGCCGCGAGGTGGCGGATGTCGTAGCCGTCCAGCAGGGTGCTGCCGTCAATCGGCCAATAGAAGCCTTGCAGCATTTTGGCCAGGGTGCTCTTGCCGCAGCCGGACGGCCCCATCAGCACGGTGAGCTTGCCTGCCGGCAGGGTCAGGTTGAGATTGCGGTACAGCCAGGGATGCTTGTCGCTGTAGCGGAAGCTGACGTCCCGCAGTTCGACCTTGCCCCCTGTCCCGCTGCGGGCGCGCGCCGGAACCAGCGCATGAGGTTCGGCGGGCGCGTCCATCAGGTCGCCGAGGCGCTTGACGGCGACGTCGGCCTGCTGGAATTCCTGCCACAACCCGGCCAGTCTCAGCATCGGCTGGCTCATGCGCCCGGCGAACATCTGGAAGGCGATCAGCATGCCGATGGTGAAGCCCTCGTTACGCATCACCAGCAATGCGCCCACCACGAGGATGGACAGGGTCATGATCTGCTCCAGCGCGTTGGCAACGACGTTGTAGTTGTTGGAGAGCTGGCGCGTGGCGAAGCCGGCGGCGAGGTAGTTTGAAAGCAGGTCGCCGTATTTCTGTTCCAGCACCGGTTCCATTTGCAGGGATTTGACGGTTTCCACACCGGCGACGTATTCGGTGACGAACGCCTGGTTCTTCGCGCCCAGCAGAAACTGGTGGTCGAGCTTGCTGCGCAGGGCGGGCGTGATGGCGAAGCTCAGGGCAGTGATCAGCGACAGCAGCAGCAATGCGATCAGGGTGAGCTGCCAGCTGTACCAGAACATCACGGCGAGGAAAATCAGCAGGAACGGCAGGTCGAGCAGCAGGGTGACGGCGGCGCCGGAGATGAATTCGCGCACGGTCTCGACGCCGTGCAGGCGGGCGACCAGCGTGCCGGTGGGGCGGTGTTCGAAGTACGGCAGCGGCAGGTGCAGCAGGTGGCGGAACACCTGGCTGCCCAGCACCGCATCGATACGGTTGCCGGTGTGCAGCACGAAGTACTGGCGCAGCCAGGTCATCGCGCTGTTGAACAGCATGAACATGACCAGCCCGGCGGCGATGGCGATCAGGGTGCTCTGGGCCTGGTGGACGATGACCTTGTCGATGATGACCTGGGTGAACAGCGGGGTGACGAGGCCGACGAGCTGGATGGCGAGCGAAGCGATCAGGATGTCGCGCCAGATGCGTTTGTGTTTCATCAGCTCCGGCACGAACCAGCGGAAGCCGAACGGGATGTGGCCGGGCGTAGGCGGCTGCGGGGCGGAGGCAGACTGTTCTTCTTCGAGGTCGGCAGTCGTCTGCGCGGTGTCGCGCGCGACCAGCAGGATGTCGGTGCGGAAGTGTTTGCTGAATTCGGCCAGCGGCACGGTTTCCGGTTGCTCGGCCCCTGAACGGAAGAATAGCACGCGCTCTTCATCGGCCTTGATCAGCAGCACGGGGCTGGCGGGTTTGGGCGGCGGAGCGTCAGGCTCGCTGGTGCGATCGGGCGTATTGCCATACGCCCCTACGACCCGCGCATCCGTAGGGGCGTATGGCGATACGCCCTTTTGCATGAGGTTCATGGGTAGGGCGACTTCTTGCGGCGCTTCCGGTTCATCTTCACGCACAAAGGCGACGACGGGAAACGGGATGCGCTCCAGCGTGGCAATGCCCTCTTCGTCCAGTTCCATCTCGCCGACCTTGAAGTCCAGTGCTTGCAGCGCGTTGAGCAGCGCGGTGCGCGAATACGGCGGCGGGAATTGCTGGCGGATGAGCTGCGGGTCGAACGGGATGCGAAATACGCGTGACAGGCTGCCGATCAGCCATAGCATGTCCTGCCCGGTGTAGTGCATCCCTTACCCTCTCAAGAAATTTATTCGGTCGAGCGTTAGCCAGACATCATGCGAATGAACGCAGCTTAGGCTTGGTTGTTTCTGCAAGGCGAGATTCTGCATCAAGCCGCCCCGCCTGGCCATAGGCCTGAATATATAGGTAATTCGGCATAGCAGTTGACCAGAGCTGCCCGAAGTGCGGCAGAAAGATGATTATAAGAACAGCAAAGGCAGGAGCGAATACCGGGCAGGAATTCAGGGGATATTCGGGATTCCCTATCTGCTGCCCTCCAAAGCAGTCACGGGGCAAGACAGGAATAATATTGAAACGATCAGTTCTCTTTCAACACTATGGCTACGACGAACCTAGCCACCTTGCGCAACAGGCTTGGGGAATTTGTGGCATATGAAAATTTTCCATGTTGCACATTATCGAGTATCTATATCATGTAGCGTATCTGCATGCGGATGACATTTCAGGCAATGGAATCATAATGGACCTCTTGAGTTTGCTTGGGCTTTTGGTATTGGTAGCGTTTGTGGGGGGCTGGCTGAATAGTATTCGTATCCTTGAGATCGCCCGGAATGGGGGTAAACAAGCTTGCATCAATGCTGATGTGCAATTTCTTGATGACACCGTTGCCAGCAACGGGCTGGCGATTGCCCGCGATCACTCTGGGCGGAGGGTATTGCGCCGCACCTATCGTTTCGAATTCAGCGAGACCGGCAACTCCAGGATCGAGGGACAGGTCATCATGCTTGGCGACCGAATCGAGTCGGTTACGATGGCGCCTTATCAAATTTTGTCATGACAGTTATTTCATGCATCTCATGTAAAGCCAGTTGCTGCCGGTTAGAAGTGATGTTGATGGGTGACGACGATATTCCGGTCAATTTGACGGAACAGGACAAATGGGGTGGATGGATCATGAAGCGACTCGACGACGGTTGGTGTTCGGCCTTGAATAGAAACACCATGCTGTGCACAATTTATGAGCGCCGCCCGTTGATCTGCCGTGACTATCAGGTAGGCGACAGCGACTGTATCAAAGAACGGCTTCTGCACGCCCAGAATGGGGCCTGAATTTTGTGTAAACGGGATTCGTTAATGTTGCAGCATCCGGTCACCGTGCTGGATAAAAAAACAGCTAAGCGCAGCTTTCCGATCCCTTATTGGTATCGCCCATTTTTTCGATACTCGGTTTCAGTTGGGTGGCATAATCCGTAACGGGATGTTTTAGATTGCGTTCTGAAAAAACCCATACGCTACATTACAAATTGAAGCACTTAAGGCGACCGGCAATGGACCTACAAGATTTGTCAAACTCCTCAATTGCGATCTGCGATGACTCGATCACCAATGTGATGATTCTGTCGAAGCTACTCGAAAGTGAAGGCATTAAGAACATCCATAGTTTTACCGACCCGCGCAAGGTTGTCCCCTTTCTCAAAGAAAGAAAGGGGGATATCGATCTTTTAATCTTGGATATCGAAATGCCGCACATGACTGGCTTCGATGTCATGAACGCTATAGCCGCAGAGTTTCCGGACCAGAGACCTTTTCCGGTTCTGGTTATCACTGGCCTGCGGGACAAGGAAGTTCGCACGCATGCACTGACAGCCGGCGCTAACGACTTCATTGGCAAACCCTTCGACCAACTGGAAGTCGTATTGCGGGTACGTAACTTATTGGGGGTTCAGCGCGCTCTCAGAATTCAGACTCAACTCGCCGAACAGCTGGAAAGGGAGGTTGTAAAGCGCACTGACGAGTTAAATAAGGCTAACGATCTGCTTGTGTACTTATTGGCGCTGGCGGGCGAAATGCGGGATAACGAAACCGGGCGGCATGTGGCAAGGGTCGGACGCTACAGCCGGATATTGGCTGAGGGGATCGGCCTGCCTCCGGAACTTTGCTTCCTGATCGAAAAAGCGGCCCCATTGCACGATATTGGAAAGATCGGCATTCCGGATAGTATCCTGCATAAAAACGGGCGATTGGATGAGGCGGAACGCGAGACAATGAATTCGCACACCACCAAGGGACTTCAACTCCTGGGAGAGTATGGTCATGACTCGATGCTGATCCAAATGGCGGCAAGCATCGCATTGAACCATCATGAGCACTGGGACGGTACCGGCTACCCCAAGGGGATGATGGGTGAATCGATCCCGGTTGAGGGGCGTATTGTCGCAATTGCCGACGTATTCGATGCCCTTACCACCCGCCGCCCCTATAAGGAGCCATGGCCGCTCGAAAAGACCTCAGCCTTCCTGAGAGAACATGCCGGAAAGCATTTCGATCCCGCTGTTGTAGATATATTCACCGCGCATATCGAACAGTTTGCCCGGGTGATGCACGAACTTTCCGATCCGGAGTAAACCGTTACGGAGCTTTGCCGACAGGCGATTTTGCCACCTTGCCGCCTTTTTGCATCGCAAGGAATTGGCGCGCTTGCTCGATGCCGTCACGGATCATTTGCAATTCGGAATTATCCGGCGGCATTAAATCGGCCAGTTTTGTCCAGTGCGTGATGGCCGCAGCATAGTCGCCGCGCTCCATCGCCGCCGAGCCTGCCAAGGCCAAGGCCATGGTGTTGTTGCCGTCCAGCTCCAGCGCCTTGTCGAGAAACTTGGTCGGCTCGCCCAGCAGCGACTGGTTGTTGGTCATCGCATAAACGTCGGCGTAACTCGCCCATATCTGCGCTTCGTCGGGCACCAGCTTGACCAGGTGGCCATAGGCGCGCACCGCATCGGGAAAACGTTGCAGCTCGCTGTAGGAGCGCGCCAGCACCACCCAGCCGTCCGGGTTTTCCGGTTGCTGTTCCAGTTTCTTTTCCAGCTCCTGCAGTTTAATCTCGGAGCGGATCACGCCGAATTCTCCCTCCATGCCGCTGTCCTGTTGCGGCAACAGCGCCTTGGTATTGCCTATCGTGAGATAGAGCGGCACGCTGATTAAAGGCAGCGATACCGCCAGCACGATCGCCAGTGCCCTTGCGGGATGGCGCGGCGGCCTGAGTGTCTGCCCGGTAGTCTTGACCTCTTCCAGCAGGCGCGCCTGCAACTCGCGCTTGCCTTGTTCGTAGGCCTCTTGCGTCAACAGGCCATCGCGCAAATCGGCTTCAAGCTCTGCCGACTGGTCGCGCAAAATCTCCAGATTGGCGGCATCGCGCTGGATCTCATTATCGTTACCGGCGTTATTGCCACCACTGCGCCACAGGGGCAACACCAAAAACGGCAGCGCCAGAATCAGCAAAACTGCGCAGGCTATCCAGAATAGGGTCATGCTTGCTTATCCTTAGTGTGAGCGCCGCGAAGCGACACATCATCACTCTC
>JAUYGW010000244.1 GCA_030690245.1 Gallionella sp.
CCGCTGACGCTGGCTTTGCTCAAGGCTCCGGGACAGTGGTCGGAAAAAGGCGCGGACATCGCGGTCGGCGACGGCCAGCCGCTCGGCGCGCCGCTGTCCAGCGGCGGGCCGTATTTCGGTTTCATGTGCTGCAAGCAGGCGCTGGTGCGCCAGATGCCGGGGCGCATCATCGGCCGCACCGTGGATCTGGACGGCAAGCAAGGCTTCACGCTGACGCTGCAGGCGCGCGAACAGCACATCCGCCGCGCCAAGGCGACTTCCAACATTTGCAGCAACCAAGGCCTGATGGTGACGGCGGCAACCATCCACATGGCGTTGCTCGGTGTGGACGGACTGCGCCGTGCCGCTGCGGCTTCGCACGCCAACACGCAGGCCCTCACGGTACAGGCAAGCGGCGTGCCTGGCGTGAAACGCCTGCTCGGCGCGCCGCATTTCCATGAAGTGGTGTTGCATTTGCCCGCTTCTTCCGCCAAAGTACTCAGCAGCATGGCCGAACAAGGTGTATCGGGCGGCTTCGATCTGCAACCGCACTACCCGCAGTTGGGCAACGCGATTCTGGTTTGCGCCACCGAAACCAAGACCAGCGAAGATTTGCAACGCTTTGTGGCGGCGTTACGCCACGCACTTCACTAAAGGAGAACGACATGGCAAACAGCACAGCACTCGGCGGCAACCCCGTGCAACTGAACGGCGACTTCCCCAAAACAGGACAAACCGCACCGGCCTTCTCGCTGGTGGGCAAGGATATGAAGGACACCACGCTGGCCAGTTTCGGCAACAAGCGCAAGGTGCTGAACATCGTGCCGAGACTGGACACGCCGACCTGCGCGGCTTCCGAACGGCGCTTCAATCAGGTCGCCAGCGGCCTGGACAATGCCGTGGTGATCACCATCTCCGCCGATCTGCCGTTCGCGATGGCGCGCTTCTGTTCCAGCGAAGGGCTGGATAACGTGGTCAACCTGTCCGTGATGCGCGGCCGCGAGTTCCTGCGCAACTACGGCGTAGAGATCGCCGATGGCGTGCTGGCCGGGCTCGCCGCGCGCGCGGTAATCGTGCTCGATGGCAACAACGTAGTGCGCTATACCGAACTGGTCAGCGAGATCAAGAACGAGCCGAATTACGATGCGGCGCTGGCTGCATTGCAGGCTATTTAGATTCGTAGGTTGGGTTAGCGGCTTCACTGCGTAACCCGACAGTATTTTAATCATGTTGGGTTACGCCCCTTGGGCTAACCCAACCTACAAAACCAAGGTTGCAACACCATGCTGATTTTTGAACGCTCGCATCCCGGCCGCCGCAACGCGGCACAGGCTCCGCATCACGCCGCCGCAACCAGCGGCCCTTCGACCGGGCTCAGGACAAGCATCCCCGCCGCGCTGCTGCGCCAGGACCGGCCGCTGCTGCCGGAAGCCTCGGAGATGGACGTGGTGCGCCACTACACCAGGCTGTCGCAGAAGAATTTTTCGATCGACACACATTTTTATCCGCTTGGCTCCTGCACGATGAAATACAACCCGCGCGCCTGCAACACGCTGGCGATGCTGCCGCAGTTCCTCGCGCGTCATCCGCTCGCGCCCGAATCCACCGGGCAGGGCGTGCTGGCCTGCCTGTACGACCTGCAGGAAATCCTCAAAGACGTGGCCGGCATGGCGGGCGTGAGCCTGATGCCGATGGCCGGCGCGCAGGGCGAATTCGCCGGCATCGCGATGATCCGCGCCTACCACGACGCACGCGGCGATACGGCGCGCACCGAGATTATCGTGCCGGATGCGGCGCACGGCACCAACCCGGCCACCGCGGTGATGTGCGGCTACACCGTGAAAGAGATTCCGACCGACGCGAACGGCGACGTCGACCTCGACGCGTTGCGCGCCGCGACCGGCCCGCAGACCGCCGGGCTGATGCTGACCAATCCGTCCACGCTGGGTGTGTTCGAGAAGCGCATCACGGACATCCAGAAAATCATCCATGACGCGGGCGGCCTGCTGTATTACGACGGCGCGAACCTGAATGCGATCCTCGGCAAGGTCAAACCCGGCGACATGGGCTTCGACGTGATCCACATGAATTTGCACAAGACCTTCTCCACGCCGCACGGCGGCGGCGGGCCGGGTGCAGGTGCGGTGGGTGTGGCAGAGCGCCTGCTGCCGTTCCTGCCGCTGCCGGTGGTCGCCAAGCTCCCCTCTACCGCAGGCGGGAGAGGGGCTGGGGGTGAGGGTTCAAACAACGAAGCATATCGCTATCTAACCGAAGCCGACCTGCCGCAATCCATCGGTTACCTGTCCGCCTTCAGCGGCAACATCGGCATCCTGCTGCGCGCCTACGTGTATGCGCGCATGCTGGGCGCAGAAGGAATGCACCGCGTCGCGGAATTCGCCACGCTGAACGCCAACTACCTGATGGCGGAATTACAAAAGGCCGGCTTCACCGTCGCGTTCCCGCAACGCCGCGCCAGCCATGAATTCATCATCTCAATGAAGCCGCTCAAGGACGCCACCGGCATCTCCGCGATGGACGTCGCAAAGCGCCTGCTGGACAAGGGCTATCACCCGCCTACCACCTACTTCCCGATGCTGGTGCCGGAATGCCTGCTGATCGAGCCGACCGAGACCGAGTCGAAAGAAACGCTGGACGGCTTCGTCGCCGCACTGAAAGAGATTCGCGATGAGGCGCACGCCACGCCGGAGCTGGTGAAGGGCGCTCCGCACACCATGCCGGTGCGCCGCCTCGACGATGTGAAGGCTGCAAGGGAACTTGATTTGACGTGGAAGTCTAACGGGCATGGCAAAGATGTCACCACTAATTAATGAAACTCGCCATGCCCGTTTCCCTCTCCCCAACCCTCTCCCGCAAGCGGGCGAGGGAGCGAACGAATCGCTGCGCGAGTTTCACGTTAACGGCTGACGCTTGGCGTTACTTTATGAAAGGGACCCCCATGTTTAACCTCGGCAAAGCAACCGCTCTATTATTGGTTATTGCCGCCCTCACGGGCTGCGCTTCCGGCCTGTCCGGCTCGACTTACACCCGCGACCAGGCGCGGCAGGTCGAGGATGTGCGCATGGCCACGGTCGAGAGTGCGCGCGAGGTGCTGATCGAAGGCACCAAGTCGCCCGTCGGTACGGCAGCGGGAGCGATTGTGGGCGGCATTGGCGGCAGCAATGTCGGCAGCGGCAAGGGCAGTTCGGTAGGCGCCGTACTGGGCGCCGTGACAGGAGGAGTGGTAGGCTCCGCCATCGAAGAAGGCGCAACCCGCCAAACCGCCACGGAAATCACCGTAAAATTCGACGACGGCAAACTGATCGCGGTAACCCAGGCGGGAGACGAAAAATTCCAGCCCGGCGACAGGGTGCGCGTACTGACGGGCAGCGGTGTAACGCGCATCAGCCATTAACTGGCGCAAAAGCTGCCTTTTGCAGCGCAGCCATCCGAGATCGCGCAGCCTGTGGCCGGGCCCGTTTCACTCTTGATGAAAAATAAAATCAGATGGCTTTGGTGCGCATCGGTACCGGCTCTTTCGGTGTCTCGCCGATTTCGATGCGCTCGTATTCCGCGATCACCTGTGCGCCCAGCAACAGCAGCGTTGCGGCCACTTCCAGGCTGAGCAGCACGATGATGGCCGTGGTGAGCGAGCCGTATACCACGCTCACTTGCGACAGCGTGCCGAAAAACCAGCCCAGCGCATGGCGGATCAATTCCCATAGCAGGCCCGCCGTGGCGCCGCCGATCAGCGCGTGCTGCGCCGACAGCCTGCCGACCGGCATGAAATAGTAAATCGCGGAGATGAGCAGGATTTCCCCGGTCAAGCCGGCGACGTAGATCAGCAAGCGCGAAAAGCTGTCCAGCGACCAGCTATGCCCCAGCAGGACGAGGCTCTCGCCGCCTATCGCCACCAGGTCGACGATCACGAACGTGCCCACGAACAGCACTGCGCCGATGAAAAAGATGTAGCCGAAAGGCAGCAGCAGGGAAACGAGCAAGTGCCGCCTGCGCTTCGCCACACGGTGCAGGAAAATCACCGAGATCGCGTTCTCCAGCACCTTGAAGCCGAGCGAGCTGAAAAACAGCATCGTGATGAACAGCACCCAGCCGATCACCTCGCGGTGATCGAGGAACGACTTCAGCTCCACCACCACCGCCCTGCCTTCTCCCGGCAACACGTATTCCAGCGCCCTGTCCAGTGTCGCCAGAAGCACGTCCTGGTCGATCACATGCGACAGCGCGATCACCATCAGGATCAGCAGCGGCACGATCGAGAGCAGCGCGTAATAGGCGACGGCGCCTGCAAGCAGCAGGCCCTGGTTCGCCTGGAAGGCTTTCAGAACCTGGAGCGCGAAGGCGGCCGGGTTTTTCAGGACATGGACTATGCGGGGGTTGATGAGCTTCATGGGTGAGCCAAATTGACGGGGCATTCTGGATCAACCGTTCCAGCAGGCCTTTGCCCCGAGCAAGTCCGAAGGATCAGGGCGTGCGGCTAATTTAATCCGCATTTCCATTGCCCTGCGCCGCCAGCTTGCTGTGGCGGATGGAATAGGTGAAATAGACGATCAGGCCGATGCTCAGCCAGACGAGGAAACGCAACCAGGTCTGGGCGGGCAGGAAGGCCATCAATCCCGCGCAGGAAATCATGCCGAGTATCGGGAACAGGTGGCCGAACGGGTTCTTGAACGGGCGCGGCAGGTTCGGATGGCGGATGCGCATCACGATGACGCCAAGGCAGACCAGCACGAAGGCCGCCAGGGTTCCGATGTTGACCAGTTCCGCCAGCGCCCCGAGCGGGAACAGTCCGGCGGCCAGCGACATAATGATGCCGGTGATGACGATGACGCGCACCGGCGTCCTTCTTTCGGGGTCGACTCTGGACAGGAACGGCGACATCAGGCCGTCGCGCGACATCGCCAGGATGATGCGGGTGAGGCCGTAGTAAAGCACCAGCATCACGGTGGTCAGCCCCGCGATGACGCCGGTCGCAACCAGCGCCGAAGCCCAGTTGTAGCCTAGCAGTTGCAGTGCATGGGAGACCGGCGAGGAAACGCCGAGTTCGGTGTAGGGCACGATGCCGGTCAGCAGGCCGGACACGATGATGTAGATCACGGTGCAGAAAGCGAGCGAGGCGATGATGCCGACCGGCACGTCGCGTTGCGGGTCCTTGGCTTCTTCCACCGCCGTCGAGACGGCATCGAAACCGACATAGGCGAAGAACACCAGCGAGGCGCCCGCGAGCACGCCGGTGGTCTTGCCGTCGGGCAGGGTGTTGAACCAGCCGTATGGCATGAACGGCTGCCAGTTGACCGGATCGACGTTGAACGCGGCGATGCCGACAAAGATGGCGATGGCCAGCACCTTGACGAACACCATCGCGGTGTTGAGTTGCGCGCTCTGCTTGATGCCGACGATCAGCAGCCCCATCAGGATCAGGATGATGGCGGCGGCGGGCAGGTTGATGATGCCGCCGAGTTCCGGCGCTTTGGTGAGCATGTCCGGCAAGCCCATGCCCATCGCGGAAAGCGCGTTGTTGAAATAACCCGACCAGCCGTTGGCGACCGCCGCCACCGACACGCTGTATTCCAGCAGCAAGATCCAGCCGATCACCCATGCGACGATCTCGCCGAAGGCGACATAGCTGTAGCCGTAAGCGCTGCCGCAGCCGCCCACGGCGGCGGCCAGTTCCGCATAGGCCAGCGCGGCGAAGGCGCAGGCGACGCCGGAGATGACGAACGACAGCACCACCGCCGGGCCGGCCTGGTTGGCGGCGGCGATGCCGGTCAGCACGAAGATGCCGGTGCCGATGATCGCGCCGATGCCGAGCAGCGTGAGATCGAATGCCGTCAGGCATTTCTTCAGGCCGGTATCGCAGGCGGGATCATTGGCATTGATCGGCTTGGTGCGGAATATCGGCAACGGCATGTGGCTCTCCCTGTATTTTTTGTCGTGAGATTATGCACTATCACGCCGCTCGCCGCAGCAAACAACCGCCAGCCAAATGATACAATTCGCGCCTTTCAATCCAGCAAGGTATTGCGATGCACACACTGATTTGCGGTTCGATGGCCTACGACACCATCATGGTATTTCAGGATCAATTCAAGAAGCACATCCTGCCCGAGAAAATTCACATTCTGAACGTGGCGTTTCTGGTGCCGGAGATGCGCCGCGAGTTCGGCGGCTGCGCGGGCAACATCGCGTATAACCTGAAGCTGCTCGGCGCCGAGCCATTGATCATGGCGACGGTCGGGGATGACTTTGCCAGCTATGCGGTGCGCCTGGAAAAACTCGGCATTTCGCAGCAGCACATCCGCCATGTGCCGGACAGTTTCACCGGGCAGGCGTTCATCACCACCGATCTGGACGACAACCAGATCACCGCTTTCCATCCCGGCGCGATGAGCTTTTCCGAGCAGAATCATGTCGGCGACGCAGGGGACATCAGCCTCGGCATCGTCTCGCCGGACGGCCGCGAAGGCATGTTGCAGCACGCGCGCGAATTCCACGAGGCGGCCATTCCGTGGGTGTTCGACCCGGGCCAGGGCATGCCGATGTTTTCGGGAGACGAGTTGCTGCGCTTCGTCGAACAAGCCGATTACGTGACGGTGAACGACTACGAGGCGCAACTGCTGCAGGACAAGACCGGCAAGAAGGTCGAGGAACTGGCCAAGGACACACGCGCCTTCATCATCACGCGCGGCGGCGAAGGTTCGACCATTTATGCGGACGGCAAGGAGATCGTCATCCCCTGCGCCAAACCTGCCGCATTGCTCGACCCGACCGGTTGCGGCGACGCATATCGCGCCGGGTTGCTGCACGGCATCCAGCAGGGCTGGGACTGGGAGACTACCGGACGGCTGGCTTCGCTGCTCGGCACGCTCAAGATCGCCAGCCGCGGCGGGCAGAACCACGCGCTGAGCCGCGACGAAATCAAGGCGCAATTCCGGCAACATTTCGGTTTTTCCGTGCCTTTGTAATACGAATGTTTCGTGGCCTCCACATCGCGCTTGTAGGTGCGAATTTATTCGCACGATCAACTGTGCGAATAAATTCGCACCTACAAACTCGCCAATGGTTTTATATACTGTTTGGCCTCACTCTGCTGCTGACCGGCTGCGCCAGCGATCGGCAGGGCGGCATCGGCAGCGCCGGTAGCGACGCCAATGTCGCCGTCATCAAGCTGGGCGTGGTCGAAAGCGTCACCCCCATCGAGCTGGATGCCAGCACTGCCGGCGGCGCTACCCTCGGCAGCGTCTTCGGCCAGGTAGGCGGAGCCAGTTCCGGCGACGGGCGCGGCGCGGCGGTCGGCTCGATACTCGGCACCGTGCTCGGCGGCACGCTCGGCCAGCAATCCGATATCGCCACCAAACCCGGCCTGGAAATCTGGGTCAAGCTGGATGGCGAGGAAGGCAAAAGCACTTACGTGATGCAGCCCGGCAAGCCGGGCGCGTTCAAGGTCGGCGACCGCGTGCGCGTGGTGCGCAGGAAAGGCGAAACGCGCGTCGAGCATGATGCCACGACAGACACGCCCAAACCCTGACGGTGGATTGGCCGACCATCTCAGTGGCGATCGGTTTGGCGGTTATGCAAGGCAGACGGCGTGCGGCGTGACTCAGCCAACCTGAATGATCTGATTGAGCCGTTCGCATATTTGCGCAAACAAGGCATCGGATAATGTCCCGAGAGAATGTGCCTTGGCCTTGCGCAAGCGCCAGCCGAAGGATTTTGGCTGGTGGCAAAGCACATAGCTGGTTTGCCCGGTTTTTTTACCTGACGCCTTGCCCACGGCAACAGCAAAGGGATTATCCGCGTTGTATTCCGCTGTCGTCATCGGCAAGCCGATGACCAGCGAGGTTTTCTCGTTGAAGATGCGCGGCGAGAGCACCACAAACGGGTGAACATCACGCATTTCGCGCCCAGCCTGCGGATTGCAGTCGATCCAGATGATGTCCTGCCGGTCCGGCACCCAGCGTTTTCCACCTGCTGTTTTTGTGGCAGCTACCAACGCTCGGCACCCAGCGTTTGTGTCGCGATCATTTGCTCGCCGCCGTGGCGCTTGGGATCGTAGGCAGCCAGGCGTTGTTCCAGGGTAAGCCGCGTAGCCTCAATCGGGGTAATGATGACCTGATCGCCTTCAACCGATACGCGCACACGCTGGTCGACATGCAGGTGCGCTTCCCGCGCCACCGCAGCCGGCAAGCGGACCCCCAGACTGTTGCCCCACTGTTTGATATCCAAAACGGCTTCGGCCATGACATCACTCCTTACAAAAATGTATAAACGCGAGTTTATACATATTGAGGCTGGTGGTCAATTTGATATGCTCGGTCACCAATGCTTCGCCACCGGGTTGTTGCAGGCCGCCTGGAACAGGTGGCGGTCGTCCAGCCGGACGGCGCTCATCGGGCCGCCCCACAGGCAGCCGGTGTCGAGCGCGATGACATTTTTTCTTTGCAGCAAACCGAGCGCCGACCAGTGGCCGAAGATCACGGTTGAATCGCGGCTCTTGCGATTGGGCACGTCGAACCACGGCAGGTAGCCGGGCGGAATGTTCTCCACTTCACCCTTGAATTTGAATTCCATCTCGCCCTCTGTCGTGCAGATGCGCATGCGGGTGAAGGCGTTGACGATGACGCGCAGGCGCTTGTGGCCGGAAAGATTGTCGTCCCAGTTATGCGGGGCGTTGCCGTACATGCGTGCGAGGAAGGCGGCGTAATCGTCGGCGCGCAGCGCGGCTTCGACTTCGCGCGCCAGGCTCCCGGCCTGTGCCACGCTCCATTGCGGCAGCAGCCCGGCGTGAACCAGCACGTAGCCGTCCTGCGCATGCAGCAGGCGCTGGTTGCGCAGCCAGTGCAGCAGTTCGCCGCGATCCGGCGCGGCAAGAATCTCATCCAGCGTGTCGGTGCGGTGCAGTTCCGCGACGCCTTCCGCGACCGCGAGCAGGTGCAGGTCGTGGTTGCCGAGCACGGTGATCGCGCTGTCGCCCAGCGATTTGACCAACCGCAACACCTCCAGCGAACCCGGCCCGCGGTTCACCAGGTCGCCGACCAGCCACAGCTGATCCTGCGCCGGGTCGAAGCGCACCTGCTCCAGCAACTGCTGAAGTTCGGCATAACAACCCTGCACATCGCCCACCGCATAAATCGCCATCGCGTTTTCCCGCCGTGTTTACCTGTGAAATAGCGTAACAGGTTTTTGCGTGATTTAGGTGCCTGGCAAACCGGAATTACAACGAAGGAAAGGTGTGACTACTCACCGTTAAAGTTATTTTTCCACGCCCTCAATTTCGTTCCAGGTATACCGCCATGTCATGGCCTTTATTCAACGAGGCGGCGAAGATATTCAAGAACTCCCCCGCCAATTTCGCAATGCGATAAACGGGTTTGGCACAGTCGCCTTTCTCGCAGAAACGCACCCCTCGGGTGCGCACCGCCGCCACGGAAAATCCGCTCTGCTGCGCCAGGGACGCAAGTGACCCAAGGTTGAAGAAGCTGACATGTCCGCCATGTTTGGCGATATGCAGATATTCCCAGCGCGCTCCCATCGCCGCCATGCTCCAGCTCCCCGCATTGCCCGTGCCGACCAACAGGATGCCGCCCGGACGCAGGATGCGCCTGCACTCATGCAGCAAATCCTGCGGATGCTGCAAATGCTCGATCACTTCGAACAACGTGATGGCGTCAAACTGCCCGTCGGCGTAACCCGCTTCCTGCAGCAATCCCTGGTGCACCTTCAGCCCCGCAGCCTGGGCCGTGGCGGCAGCTTTGGGAGCGGGCTCGACACCTTCCGCGCGGAATCCCAGCTTGACTGCCGCATGAAGGAACGCCCCGCTGGAACAACCCACATCGAGCAGGCGGATTTCCCCGGGAGGCTGCCCGAGCAATTTTGCGATCTGGTCGAGAAATTTTTTGCTGCGCCGCAAACGGCCGCCCTCCGACCCCGCCTTGGGCAAGGTGCCCTGCGAATCATCGAATTCCTGCATGGACTGCCAGTAGTGCGCCTCGGTGCACTGGCTGATCAATTGCCCGCACGCGCTGCAACGCAACAATGCGCCTTCCGGCAAAACATAGGCCGTGGTTTCCAGTGGGGCATTGCAACCCACCGGGCAGGTATTCAGAAAACGGGATTCCGGATTATTCATTTCAAATCAGCCTCAAAAATTTTGCGGTAAATTGTCTCATACTCGCGCGCCACATCATCCCAGCCGCGCGTAAATTGTGGCGGCGCATCGCTGCGGCGCAGCTGTTTTTCAACCTCATCCGCCCATCGTTCGGCGGATGCATCAAGCGGCACGATCGCGCCGGCATCCGGCGCGACCTGCGCGGCGGCTCCGCACACATCGGAAACGACTACCGGCACGCGCGCCGCCATCGCCTCGCTGATCACCATGCCATAGGGCTCGGCCTTGGCCGGATGCAACAACAGGTCAAACCCGGCGTAATCAGATTGCTCGTGCCAGCCCAATAAACGGTAACCGCCTTGCCAGCCGGCAAACAAATGCTGAATTTCTTCCGGCTGCGGCCCGACTACCCATAGCTCCAACTCATGCCGGTTCCGGCGCAAATGCGCAACGATTTCAACCGCAAGCGGCAGCCCCTTGCGCCGCCATTCCTTGCCGACAAAACCGATTACCCCGCCGCTGGCCGGAACGGCATGCGAGGTACGCGCCGTGCCGGGCTGCACGCCGGGGACAATGGGGGAGGACAACTTGCCGGCCAGCTGTGGATAGTAGTGCGCCAACTGCTTGCTGATCACCTGCGAATTGGGAACGATGCAGAAAGGTTTGGTCAATTCGCGCCGCTCCAAATACAGCTGCATCAGCACGCGTATCGACAGCAACCGCCAGAACGGTTTTTCAAATACGCTGGCGAACGGCGGGCCGTGAAAAGTGGTGACGTGATGCACGTTGACGCGCTCGTGGCTATGGATCAGCCAGCCCGGATGCGGATGCGCGTTGAACCAGCGCGCCGCGCGCCAGCCGAAGCGCAACAGCGACAACCAGCGCGGCCGCCAGGCAATCTTGCCCAGCTCATATACCGCAATGCCTTCGGGCTTCCCGGCAAGACAGACTTCGCACAACACCTCGACCTCATGCCCCAGATTGCGCAATTCGCGCGTCAATTCCCAGACGTAACGTTCCATGCCGCCCACCGGCCCGTAGCGGCGCACCACATGTAATATTTTCAAGAACCCTCCCTCATCCTAACCTTCCCCCGACGGGGGAAGGGACGATCGCCCCGCTTCCTTCGGAAGCGGATTGTTGGTTGCTTGATACTGATCCACGCCCTTGGCCGCACGGATGTGGGTTGCCTGCAATACTTCCTGCAAACGCTGCTGGTTTTCCGCGAGGCAGGAGCGGTCGTTTTCGCGATGCCAGAGATGGAACACCGGCGCGGCAAAACGCGCCGACTTGTTGAAAACCCCGGCACGCAGCAGGCGTACCACCAGGTCGGAATCTTCCAGGCCCCAGCCGGTATAGCTTTCGTCCAGGCCGTTCACCCGCAGCAGATCTTCCCGCCATGCCGACAGGTTGCAGGTTTTCGCCCCCCGCCAGCGCCGCGGCAGCTGCTTGCGCAACCAGCCCGGAAGGGGCAGCCGCAGCAACGGCAGCAGGCGCTCGATTTGTCCGCGCCGCCGCGCCTGCAGCCAGTCGCGCAGGGTCCACAGATGAATCGGCAGCTTGTCGCGCAGCACTTGTTCGCTGAATGCCTGCGTCAGCATCAGGCGGTTGCCGGACAGAAACCAGCCACGCTCCGCCAGCCTGCGGTGGGTAGCGACGAAATCCGGTGGCGGCACAGAATCGCCATCGATGAACACAATGTAATCGGCATCGGTGGCAGCCAATGCGCGGTTGCGGATCGCGGCGGCGCGAAAGCCCAGGTCCTCCTGCCACACGTGCCGGATGGCGAACGGCGCACGCGCCGCGTAACTTGCCACCAGCGCGGCAGTTTCCTGCGTCGAGCCGTCGTCCGCCACGATCACTTCGAAATCCGCATCGGTCTGTGCGAGACAGCCTTCCAGCACGGCGGCCAGTGCATCGGGACGGTTGTAGGTGGTGACTACCAGAGCGATGCGCATCATTGCTTCTTGTTCAGCAGCATCAGCTTCAGGTAGCGGTAATAAGTACCTTCCGCGTTGGATACCGCCAGCATGAAGCCTTCGCGCCCGTCGAGGAAGCCGCCGCGCAGGACATAGGTGCGCAAAAAGCTCCATAGGCCGCGCAGCACCGCACCGGCCAGCGAGGCGCTCCGCCCGCGCCGGTGCAGCATCGCCGCGCCCGCTGACGAATAGTGGTCCACCTTGCG
>JAUYGW010000252.1 GCA_030690245.1 Gallionella sp.
GAATGCCGCGCTGGTGGAAGAAGCGGCCGCCGCAGCGGAAGCGCTGGAAGAACAGGCGCAGAACCTGTCGGTGTCGGTCGCGACCTTCAAGGTGGAAGAAGGCTCCGGCAGCACCGCCATCGCGCGCCGCGCACCGGCCCCAGCGCGGCATATCGCACCGGCACGCAAACCTGCCGCGCTGGGCAAGCCGGGGGCAAGCAAGGCGCTGGCCAAACCCAAAGCCAAGCCGCAGCAGGACGACGAAGGGGAATGGGAAGAGTTTTAAGAATGTAGGGGCGCGATTCATTGCGCCCTCCTTCTGGTGCGTGAATAGATCCGGGTGCGACGAATCGCGCTCCTGCAAAACATATTTAGGATGCCATGAATAGCAATCTTCAATCCAGCGGCGGCCATGACCGCGAATTTGTATTCACGAGCAAGGATTTCGAGCGGGTGCGGCAGTTGATCTACGATCATGCCGGCATTTCGCTTAACCCCTCCAAGCAGGATATGGTGTACAGCCGACTGGCGCGCCGCCTGCGGGCAACCGGCATCAATAATTTCAAGGATTATCTGGCCTTGCTGGAAAGCAACAACGAGGCCGAGTGGCAGGCGTTTGTAAACTCGCTCACCACCAATCTGACTTCATTCTTCCGTGAGCCGCATCATTTTCCGCTGCTGGCCGAACATGTGCTCAAACAAAAAGGGCGGCATCCCATTTCGCTGTGGTGTTCGGCGGCTTCAACCGGGGAAGAACCCTATTCGATGGCGATGGCCATGGTGGATGCCTTCGGCAGTTTTACCCCGCCCGTCACGATCGTCGCGACCGATCTGGATACCAATGTGCTTGCCAAGGCGGAAGCCGGCGTATACCCGGTCGAGCGTATTGAGAAACTTTCCGATGATGTGGTAAAGCGTTTCTTCCTCAGGGGGACGGGCGCGCAGGCGGGTTTTGTGCGGGTGAGGCCGGAGTTGCGCGCGATGATCACTTTCCGGCAGGAGAATTTGCTCAGCGATGATTGGCATATACGCGGCCCGCTGGATGCGATTTTCTGCCGCAATGTGATGATCTATTTCGACAAGACGACCCAGCTCAAGATATTGGAAAGGTTTGCGCCGCTGTTGCAGCCGGATGGGTTGCTGTTCGCCGGCCATTCGGAGAGTTTTCACAATGCGGGCCATGTCTTCAGTTTGCGCGGCAAAACGGTATACGAATTGGCCAAACCCAAACCGCATGGACATCATCATGCCCATCACGCACCAAAATAATCTTGGCGGTTGATCGAAAAGGAATGGCCCGGCATGGCTGAACATGGCTTCGAAGAATTCCTGGCACCGAACCTGTATTTTGACCGGCGGCATAACACCGAGGCAGCCAAGATAATGCCCGGCGAATATTATGCGACGGCGCGCGATATGTTGCTGGTGACGGTGCTCGGTTCATGCGTCTGCGCGTGCATACGCGACAAGGTCAGCGGAATCGGCGGCATGAATCATTTCATGTTGCCGGATAACGGCCAGGATCAAAACAATCCGTTTGGCGAGTCGGCGCGCTATGGCACCTATGCGATGGAAATATTGATTAACCAATTGCTCAAAATGGGCGCGAAGCGCAGTAACTTCGAGGTGAAAGTGTTCGGTGGCGGCGCAGTGTTGCGCGGCTTTACCGTCGCCAATGTGGGTGAAAAAAATGCCGAGTTTGTGCTGAAATTTCTCAAGACGGAAAAAATTCCCATTGCCGCGCAGGATTTGCTCGATATCTATCCGCGCAAAGTATATTACTTTCCCCAGACTGGCCTGGTCAGGGTAAAGAAACTGAAACAGGTGCACAACGACACGATCATCAACCGCGAAACCGAATACAGCTCGCGCTTGCATTATTCGAAGATGGAAGGCGATGTGGAGTTGTTTACTTAAAGATGGCTCGAATAAAGGCAGGCATGGAAAACCGGAAAATAAGAGTGCTGGTGATTGACGATTCCGCGCTGATCCGCAGCGTGATGAAGGAGTTGATCGACCGGGAAAAGGATATGGAGTGCGTGGGGGCTGCGCCCGACCCGCTGGTGGCGCGCGAGATGATCAAGTCGCTCAATCCGGACGTGTTGACGCTGGATGTGGAAATGCCCAAGATGGACGGGCTGGACTTTCTGGAACGGCTGATGCGCTTGCGCCCGATGCCGGTGGTAATGGTTTCCACGTTGACGGAGCGCGGTTCCAATATTACTTTCCGCGCGCTGGAGTTGGGCGCGGTAGATTTCGTTTCCAAACCGAAATTGGATATCGCGCGCGGCATGGAGGAATATGCCGGCCAGATCATCGATAAAATCCGCGCTGCTGCACAGGCGCGGGTGCGTAAAACTGCCGTTGCACCGTTAGTTCAGGAGAAGTTTTCTGCGGATGCGATTCTGCCCAGTGTCGCGGGACGGTATTCCTCCACAGAAAAACTGATCATCATCGGCGCGTCGACCGGCGGCACCGAAGCGATCAAGGAGGTGCTGACCCGCCTGCCGGCCGATGTGCCGGGCATTCTGGTGACCCAGCATATGCCGGAGAATTTCACCAAGTCATTTGCGGAACGCCTGAATAGCCTGTGCAAGATTTCAGTCAAGGAAGCGGAACATAACGAGCGCATCCTGCCGGGCCACGCCTACATCGCGCCGGGGCACTCGCACCTGCTGCTCAAGCGCAGCGGGGCGAACTACATGACCGAACTGAACCAGGGGCCGCCGGTGAACCGCCATCGTCCGTCGGTGGATGTGTTGTTCCGTTCGGCGGCCAATGTCGCCGGCGCGAATGCGCTGGGGATCATTCTTACCGGCATGGGCAAGGATGGCGCGCAGGGTTTGCTGGAAATGAAGCAGGCCGGTTCGCATACCATCGCGCAGGACGAGGCGAGTTGCGTGGTTTTCGGTATGCCCAGAGAGGCGATTGCGGTGGGCGGCGCAAGCGAGGTGCTGCCGTTGCAGAATATCGCGCGCCGCACGCTGGAATATCTGGCATCGCATAGCGGCATGAGCAATCGTGTTTAACCGGGAAAAAATATTTCACCACGAAGAACACAGAGATCACGAAGATTTTTGCGGGTTATCTTCCATGGACGATAACCCTGCCAACCCCGATTCCTGGAGTTGCAGATGCTGAACGCTTACCGGCAAGGTGATCTTTATTTTCATAGCGCATGGTTTTCTTCGCGTTATTCGTGGCCTTCGTGGTTCAGTTACGGTTTTAT
>JAUYGW010000254.1 GCA_030690245.1 Gallionella sp.
AATAAAGAAGCTGGTGCTGGAAACGCCGGGCACGATGTGCACCGCCGGGAACTCGCTGTGCATCGCCGGATACGATACGGCGATCGCCGACCTGACCAACTACCTGGTCTTCATGAGCGACCCGTCGAAAATGGTGCGCTACGACTTGGGCTACCTCGTGCTGGGCTTCCTGTTCGTGCTCTTTGTGCTGCTCTATGCGCTGAAGAAGGAGCTCTGGAAGGACATTCACTCATAGCCTGGCAAGCACTCGCATCGAGCAATCCCCAAGACTCGCCGGCCGCTTTCAGCGCAGCCATGTCGCTGTTGTTGATGAAAGTCACGGCGGCGGCGAGCTCCTCATTCCACAGCGGCTCTTGAATAATCTGAAGTTTCTGCATTACAGAAATGTCAGCCTCGGAAGCATCATCGGCGCGGCTGCACCGTAGCGCCAGCCTTTCCTTCAGAGCCGCCTCATCGGCTTGCAGGCTGGCAATGACGAAGGGCACGCCCATTTCCCGCGCAAGCATACGAAAATTTTCGCGTTCGGTATGGAGCACGAACGCGGCATCGACGATGACGGGGAACCCCGCCGCGAGCAGGCCGCGCGCCAGTTCATGCAGGCGCGCATAGGTGCGGCGCGTGGCCTTCTCGCTGTAGATGTCCGCATCGATCAGCACCTTGCTGTCGGCCAGCGCATCGAGGCCGAACAGCCGCTTGCGCTCGACATCCGAGCGGATGCGGATCGCGCCGAGGCGCTCCAGCGCAATCTGCGCGAAGGTGCTCTTGCCGCAGCCGGGCAACCCGTGCGTGATGATCAGGGCGGGGCGGCGGCGCGTCAGGCAATCGTGGGCGAGGTCGAGATAGCTGCAGCAGGCCGCCAGTTCCTGTTGCGCCTGCGTAGCGTCCTCCTGATTGGCGCGAATTGCGGCAACCTTGGCGCGCACCATTGCGCGGTAGGCCAGATAGAAGCGCAATACGCCAACTCCGGAATAATCGCCGCTGTTTTCCAGATAGGCGTTGAGAAAGCGCCAGGCCAGTTGCGGCTGGCCGCGCTGCATGAGGTCCATCACCGTGAACGCGATTTCGCTGATCACGTCGATCCAGCGCAGCGTCGCGCTGAACTCGATGCCGTCGAAAGGCACGGGTGTATCGTCCAGCAGCACGATGTTGCCGAGATGCATGTCGCCGTGGCACTCGCGCACGCCGCCGTCCGCCTTGCGCTGCCTGAACAGCGGCTCGCAGGCGGCGAACTCGCGCGCGCTGGCCTCGCGCACCTGCTCCAGCATCGCGAGGTCGGCGGAAGCTTCGAGCGACGGCGCGAGTTGCGCGAAATTCTCCAGCGCCGCCCCCTGTATCGCCGCTGCCGATCCGAACGGAGAATCCGCCGCAGCGGGCGGCAGCGCGGCGTGGAAGCGCGCGATGGTGGCAGCCAGTTTGTCGATATGCGCCGTGGTGATCTGGCCATCTGCCAGCAGGCTATCCATCATCGCGGAGCGGGGGAAGCGGCGCATGTGCACCGCATACTCGATGGCGGGTTCGCCGCCCAGCACCGGCTGCTCCGGGCTGCCGCCGATCGCAATTACGTCGAGATAGAGATCGGGGGCGAGGCGGCGGTTGAGGCGCAGCTCCTCGGTACAGTAGAAATGGCGCGCCTCCAGCGTGGAAAAATCGAGGAAGCCAAGATCGAGCGATTTCTTGATCTTGTAGGCATCGCGCCCGGCCAGCAGCACCCAGGAGATATGCGTCTCTTCAATTTTGGAACGGTGCAAAAAATATCCGCGCGCGCATAGCGCATCCACCAGTTGCCGCTGGCGCAACAAGTCGGGCGAGGGTGGTGCTGGCATCATGGGCAGTGCTTTCTTCATGTGTTGCAGGTATCGTACTCCAGCAAGGCGGGTTTGCTAATATGAATGCCCGAATAATGTTCTGGCGAAACTGAATCTTCCCAATTCCATAATACAGAGGCGCGCATGAAAATAGGCATCCCAAAAGAAATCAAGACCAACGAAAACCGCGTCGCGCTGGTCCCGGCGGGGGTGGAAGCGCTGGTGTCGGCCGGGCACCTGGTCATCGTGGAAACGGGTGCGGGGTTGGGCAGCGGGTTCGGCGACGCGCTATACCAGGCGGCAGGCGCGCAGATCGCACAGGATGCCGATGCAGTCTGGGCATCAGCCGACCTGATCGTGAAAGTGAAGGAGCCGATCGAGCCGGAATGGGAACGCATCAGGCCCGGCCAGATCATCTTTACCTATTTTCATTTCGCCGCCAGCGAGCCATTGACCCGCGCGCATATGGCTTCCGGCGCGGTGTGCATCGCCTATGAAACCGTCGAGCTGCCGTCGCGCGAGCTGCCGCTGCTGACACCGATGTCCGAAGTGGCCGGGCGCATGGCGGTGCAGGAAGGCGCCAAGTATCTGGAAAAATTTTATGGCGGGCGCGGCATTTTGCTCGGCGGCGTGCCCGGCGTGCCGCCTGCCAAGGTGGTGATCCTCGGCGGCGGCGTGGTCGGCATCAATGCGGCAAAGATGGCGGCCGGGCTGGGCGCCCATGTCATCCTCCTTGATGTCTCGCTGGAGAGGCTGCGCTATCTCAGCGATGTGATGCCCGCTAACGTGCAGCTGATATTTTCGGATCGGCACACGCTGCTGAAGCAGATTGCCAGTGCCGATCTGGTCATCGGTGCGGTGCTGGTACACGGCGCCGTCGCACCCAAATTGATTCGCCGCGAAGACCTCAAGACGATGCACAAGGGGGCGGTGATCGTCGATGTCGCCATCGACCAGGGCGGCTGCGTCGAGACGATGCATCCCACCACGCACGAAAACCCGACCTTCATCGTCGATGGCATCATTCATTACGGCGTGGCCAACATGCCCGGCGGCGTGCCGCTCACCTCGACCCTGGCGCTGACCAACGCAACCTTGCCCTATGTGCTGCAACTGGCGAACCAGGGATACCGGCAGGCGCTCAAGGAATCCCTGGCTTTGCTGAAGGGGCTCAACATCATCGGCGGAAAAATAACGCACAGAAAAGTTGCCGAGGCATTCGGGCTGGACTATCGCCCTGCGGAATCCATGATCGACTGAAACAATTTGGCTTTGGTGCTTTTGGTCTGGTGTCGCTGCTTGATGCAACGTGACGACTCCAGTGTGTTCAATGAACCGCCGGATGCGGAACCGCACGTCCGGTGGTGTGGGAGGACGGCGAGGGTGACCTTACCTCCTACCCGATCTGAACGAGCCGATCAGACCCGTTCCAGCACCGCCGCAAAGAAACCGTCCGTGTTGTGCAAATGCGGGCGCAGCTCCAGATAGTCGCCCGTATCCAGCGCGATCTTTTGCTGTTGCAGCACCTCGCTGGCCGGGCGCAGCACGAAGTCGGGGTGCGCGGCGAGGAAGGCTTGCACGATATGCTGGTTCTCCTCCGGCAGGATGCTGCAAGTCGCGTACACCAGGCGGCCGCCCTTCTTCAGCAGACGGCTGGCGGAGGCGAGGATGGCGGCCTGTTTGCGCGTAACTTCCTCGATGCTGCCGGGCGATTGGCGGAATTTCAGATCCGGGCTGCGGCGCAGCGTGCCCAGGCCGCTGCACGGTGCATCCACCAGCACGCGGTCGATCTTGCCGGACAGACGCTTCACCTTGAGGTCGTTCTCGTGCGCGATGAGCATCGGCTGGATGTTGCTGGCGCCGGAGCGTTTCAGGCGCGGCTTGAGATTGGCGAGGCGTTTTTCGGAGGTATCCATCGCATATAAACGGCCTTGCG
>JAUYGW010000257.1 GCA_030690245.1 Gallionella sp.
CGGGTCGGAAATGTCGGCCGGGGTGATCTTGTTCATCACGTCGGCGGCCGTGTAGCCGAGCATGCGTTCCGCGCCGACATTGAAAATCTGGATCACGCCCTTCGCGTCGGTGGCGATGCTCGAAAAATTGGCGCTGTTGAAAATCGCGTTCTGCAAGGCTCCCGCCTTGAGCAGCGCTTCTTCGGCCTGCTTGCGCGCGGTGTTGTCAGTGCCGATCAGCAGATAGCCGATGATCGCATCCTGATCGTCGCGTAGCGCGGTGACCGACACGACCGCCGGGAAGCGGCTGCCGTCCTTGCGGATGTAGGTCAGCTCGTAGATGTCCTCGATGCCGCGCGAGGCCTTGAACACCAGCGCCTCGAAGCCCGGCGTAATCGGGGTGCCGAGTTCGGCGCTCAACGCCTTGGCGCGCGCGATCACTTCCTGCGGATCGGAAATGTCGGCCGGGGTGATCTTGTTCATCACGTCGGCGGCCGTGTAGCCGAGCATGCGTTCCGCGCCGACGTTGAAAATCTGGATCACGCCGCTCGCGTCGGTGGCGATACTCGAAAAATTGGCGCTGTTGAAAATCGCATTCTGCAAGGCTCCGGTTTTAAGCAAGTTCTCCTGGCGCCGGATCTCCGAAAGGCCTTCTGCCGCACCAGCGGAGGTATTGAGGATAACGGGGTTTTTATTTTGCATGGCGTGCCTTTGTGTCAATCGTAAATTTCCGGGAACGAATCGCTCGATCGCAGATGCGCACAACACCTTACTTGCCTTCACGATCATCCCGTGCAAAAGATATATGCTGTTTGGGCGCCGCTGGGGAAATTATGAATCGGTTCGCTATTTAATGGCCGACCCAATAAGCTTGGGAATGAATTTAATCACCATATTGCATGATGGCGATCAAACCAACTGCTCACCGTACGTTGTCGCACATACGGAAAAACATTTTTAAAACTAGTTCATGCGTTTGTTTCGGGATAGAGGGGCAGAGTTGCAGTGATAGAGGTCTGATTTCCCGGCCAGGAGTCTTTGGCGAAATCGCCCCTTTGTTGATCCCGGAAGAAATAGTTGACGCTGTGGCGCGAATAAATTCGCGCCTGCAAATCCTTCAGCTAAGTTTTTTGGATTGATTTGACTTTCTCAAGATTGAAACCAGCTTCGAGAAGCTGGCGCCATCAGTGCTATCAACCTGAAAACCGCAGTTGGCGGGGTGGTAGGGGCGAATTCATTCGCCCGAACAACAGGTTAAGTGCGAATGAATTCGCACCTACAAGAGCAGCCCAACGCATCGAAGCAAAACGGCATTTCTAGTCAACTGCGGTTATTAGGATCAACTGCTTTTTCCAGGTTCATGCCCGGGTTCATGCTTGGGGTGCATCGTTTCGGTCACGTCCTTGCCGATCCCGCGGTAGCCGGTGAAGCGGCCGGAGGGATCGAACATCGGTTCCCCGCTTACCATCAAATATCGCAGCGAGCCGTCGGGATTGGTACGGCTGTAGACGAAATCCAGGAACGGTTGCCTGGTGGCTAGATTTTCCTCAAGCATTGTTCGTTCGGCTTCATTCCAGCCTGCCCCCTGAGATTCCCTGGTTTTTTGCAGCGCGTCGTCGACCCGGATTCCGAGCATTTCAAGCGCCGGGCCGAATATCTTGGTGAAATGCCCGTTTTCGTCCTGTTCCCAATACCAGTCGGACGACAGTTCGGTCAGGCGGCGGAAACGCGCTTCGCTTTCACGCAGTTGTGCTGTTCGTTCCAGTACGGTCTGTTCCAGCACCTTGTTGGAATTTTCGAGTTTTTTGTACAACAGCCGCACTTCCAGCATGTTATGGATACGCGTCTGTACTTCGACCATGTCAAACGGTTTGCTGATGAAATCCTTCGCGCCTGCTTGAAGCGCGCGCAGCTTGTGATCGGGTTGGGCGGTGATCACGAGCACCGGAAGGTAGCTGCCCGGTTCAATTTCCTTCAGGCATCCCATCACCTGGAATCCGTCCATGCCGGGCATCAGGAGGTCGAGCAGAATCAAGTCATAGCTGTTTTTGCGGTGCAGTTCGCAGACCTCGTGCGGAGCCATCGTCGACGCAACGCAAGCGTAGCCGGCCGCCTTCAGCATGTGTTCGAGCAGAAGGACATTGGTTTCCTGATCATCAACTATCAGAATATTGGCGTTAAGAATTTCCTGTTCACTAATCATGGTATTTGTCCATTTGTGTTGATCAATCCTGCTTCGGAAAATTTCAGTGCATCGTCCAGCGCGTTCATAAATTCATTGACCTTGATCGGCTTGGTGAGATAGCGGAAGAATCCAGCCTCCAGCCCCTTTTCGATATCGTGCGGCATGGCATTGGCACTGATGGCAATGATCGGGATATGCGCCGTGGCTGGATCTTTGCGCAGGATTCTCATGGCTTCGACCCCGTTGATGCCGGGCAGATTGATGTCCATCAGGATCACCTCCGGGAGGTGGGCGCGCGCCAGCGCTATGCCGAGATTGCCATCGCGCGCGCTCAGCATGCGCACCTGCGGGATATCTTCAATGATCTGCTCGATCAGCATCAGGTTGGCCGGATTGTCTTCCACATAGAGCAGGGTGTGCAGCGCTGTGTTTTCATGAATTTGCGGCGCAAGCTCAACTGGCATGGTGTTTGTGGCGGCTAGGTGCGGTGTAACGTCCCGAGCCAGTTCGATCCAGAATTCGCTGCCCATTCCGACGGTGCTTTTCACACCGATGGTGCCGCCCATCAGCTCGACCAGTTGCTTGGTGACCACCAGACCGATGCCC
>JAUYGW010000204.1 GCA_030690245.1 Gallionella sp.
CCGAAATCATCCATCGACAATTTGACTCCAAGCGCTTTCAATGCATGCATTTTCGCCACGACATCGGCTCTATTCTCCCGCACCACGCTGTCGGTCAGGTCCAGCTTCAGGAGCGACGGATCGATACGCTGCGCTTTGATAACTGCCGCAACCTTATCCACAAAGTCGCTTGACTTGAACTGCCGGGCGCTGACGTTCACGGCAAGTTCCAGTTTGCATTTCTTCTCGTCATCGCCCCATAAAGCGAGCTGCCGGCAAGCCGTTTCAAGCACCCAATGTCCAATATCGAGAATCAGCGAGCTCTCTTCGGCGATGGGAATGAATTGGTCGGGAGGAATGATGCCGCGCTGCGGATGAATCCAACGCACCAGCGCCTCGGCGCCGAGAATGTGTCCGTCATCGTCGACCTGCGCCTGGTAATAAAGGCTGAATTGCCGCTCGATCAGCGCACGGCGCAAATCCGATTCCATGGTGGTGTGCGCTTCCAGGACGGCCTGCATGCCCGGGTCAAAGAAACGCACTGCATTCCGGCCTGCCCCCTTCGCCTGATACATGGCGATGTCCGCATGTTTAAGCAAGGTTTCCGCCGTGGTTTCGCGGCCAATAAACAGGGTGATCCCGATGCTGGCCGTGCCGTGAAATTCATATTCCTTGACCAGGCAGGGCAGATCGATGACCGCGCGTATTTTCTCGCCCACTTCCTCGGCCTGCACCGCAGCATGTTCCGCCTGGTTCCCCAGGTCTTCCAGCATCACCACGAATTCGTCGCCGCCGAGCCGCGCCACCGTATCGCCTTCACGCACGCAGGACTGCAGGCGCCGCGCCATTTCGACCAGTAGCAAATCGCCGCAATCATGCCCTTTGGTGTCATTGATGACCTTGAAGTTATCGAGGTCGATAAACATGATCGCGCCATGCCTGGCGCTGCGCGCGCTGGTTGCCAATGCGTGTTGCAGGCGGTCGAGCAACAGGCGACGATTGGGCAGGTGAGTCAGTGGATCGAAGAAAGCGAGGTTATTGATTTCATCTTCCGCTTTCTTGCGTTGCGTAATATCGAAAAACAAACCGACGTAATGGGTGAGCGTGCCATCCGACGCGGTTACGGCGGTAATCGTCAGCTGCTTCGGGTAAATCTCGCCATTCTTGCGTTTATCCAACACTTCCCCGCTCCACTTCCCATCACGGAAGATGGTCGCCCACATTTCCTCGTAAAAGGCCTTGGGTTTCCTCTCTGCACTGAGGATGCTGGGATTATGGCCGATGACTTCCTCCGCCGTATAACCGGTAATGTCCTGAAACGCCTGGTTGACCCGCAAAATTTTCGGATGGCAATCGGTAATCACAATCGCCTCGTGCGTCTCGAAGGCAATCGCGGAAATGCGCAAATCCGCCGCCAACCTCGCCGATTGTTCGTACGCCAGCCGCTCTATTTTTTGTTTTTTCCACCATGTCCACAGGATGGTTCCGGCTCCCAGCATAAAAAATGCGGCGATGATCCAGACGATGGTTTGCAGACGCCGGACATGCTCCAGCACTTCGTCCGTATCCATCTTGACCACCATACCCCATGAGGTATCCGGCACGGCGATGTTGTAGGCCAGGGTAGGTTTGTCGCGGTAGTCGAACGCCTCCAACGCGCCGTAATAGCCCTTCCCCAGCATTTCTACCGTTGGAATGATATGCCCGCTATCGCTGCTTGTTATCGGCAGCCTGAGCTTGAGCGCGGTTCCCTTCATGTAACGCAATTCATTCAGGAACAGCACATCGCCGCCATCCCTGGTGACCAGCAGGGTTTCGCCGGTCTCGCTTTCCACCGGCCAGGATTGGATCAGGGAAAACAGGAAATGCAAATTATCGCGCAGCACCAGAACCCCCATGACCGTCGAGGCATCCTGATTAACAATGGGAACAAAAGTATCCAGCAGCGGCTTGTCCGGAGCTGACGGATCGCCAAAGTAGATCGGTGAAGTGTTAAGTGAGTTGTCCTGGATCGTGCGCAACGCAATGGATTTGCCCGTTTCGGACAGGACTGTATATTGCCCGCCGCCATAGCGGATGTTCCCCTTGCTGTCCAGCAGCAGCACCCCCGCATATTGATAGGCGCTTAACACGGTCTCCAACGGTTGCTGCGCTGTGGCAGGGATCTTGCCGGACGGGTTCGCGAGCCAATGCCGGGCCGGAGAATTGCTCAGGAATTTTGCGGCGACCCGCGCATCTCCCTTGCGCCCGTTGAAATACGCCTGAATCTGGCCGACCTTGAGCTTGCCGATGCCGTGCAAATTTTCATACGCCTGATTTTTCTCGATCTTCTTGAAATTATCGATCAAGACATAGCTCGCCATGCCGACAAGAATGACGAAATTGAGGAATAAGGCGATCGCTACCGCTGCGGGATACCGGTTGACTGTGCTTTGAATGTTCATCCGTTCGATTTCCCGTCAGCGGCTGACACCGCAAAAGCGGCTTTCGGCGTCAGGCAGCCTGCACGGCAATCCGGTCGCGCTGCGCGATAATGCGGTTGTGCTCGTCCACATAGACGAGCTGCGGATGGAATTTTTGCAGTTCCAGTTCGGTGAACATGGCATAGGTGGCGATGATCAGGATATCGCCCGGGTTGGCTTTGTGCGCGGCCGCGCCGTTCACGGAAATCACGCCGGAACCGCGTTGCGCGCGGATCGCATAGGTGGTGAAACGCTCGCCATTGGTGACGTTGTAAATGTCGATCTGCTGATATTCCCTGATATCGGCGGCGTCCAGCAAATCGTCGTCGATCGCGCAGGAGCCTTCATAATGCAACTCGGAGTGCGTAACGCGCACCCGGTGCAGCTTGGCTTTAAGCATGGTTCTTTGCATTTGGTACTTCCCTTTCGAACAGGGCGCGGATTATATAGCAATCAATCGGCCAAGTAATCAACCTAAAAAACGCAGCTCACCACGAAGAACACAAAGATCACGAATATTTTTCAATCGGCTATGTGCGACCGAACGCTCACCCATGTGGTGTCTGGCGTTTTTGTGACAACCAACTGTTTTTCTTCACGTCCTTCGTGTTCTTCGTGGTTAAAACGAGGTTTTAAGGATCAATCAACCAAGCAAACCTCGACATTGTCCAGCAGCCGGGTATCGCCCAGCCTCGCCGCCGCCAGGATCACCAACTCGCGCTGCGCCGAACCACCTTGCGCCGGGCTGGCCGGCCGCAAATCGGACTGGTTGCGCACCGCCACGTAATCCACCAGCCAGCCCCTTGCGGCGAGAGTTTCGACCGCATGTCCCTGCAATCGTTCAAAATCGCGCTCGCCCTCCAGGATGGACTGCCTCATCTCTTGCAGCGTCCGGCACAGGAAAGCCGCTTCGCCGCGCTCGCCCGCGCTCAGGTACTGGTTGCGCGAACTCAGCGCCAGGCCGTCCGCCGCGCGCACCGTCTCGCCGCCGACGATGCGCGCCGGCAGGTTCAACTCGGAAACCATCCGGTGGATGATGTGCAGTTGCTGGTAATCCTTCTTGCCGAACAGCGCGGCCTGCGGCTGCACGATGTTGAGCAGTTTCAGCACCACGGTCGCCATGCCGCGAAAATGCCCGGGGCGGGACGCGCCGCACAGCTCGTCGGCAATCGGCGGCGGCTCGATAAAGACAGTTTGCTGGGTCGGGTACATCTCGCTGATCGAAGGCGCGAACACCACATCCGCCAAACCATGCAGTCGGGCGCAATCCGCCTCCAGCGTGCGCGGATAGCGGTCGAAATCCTCGCTGGGGCCGAATTGCAGCGGATTGACGAAAATACTCGCCACCACGCAACCGCCGTGCTCG
>JAUYGW010000206.1 GCA_030690245.1 Gallionella sp.
GCAAACGCCTGCGCAAGCGTCGCAACCAGCAGCGGATAGCTCCAGTCGAGCAGCGGCATGCCGCCCTGCTCGCGCAGCGCGAATAATTCCGCGGCTGAATTCCATTTGAAGAAACGGAAAAAATGCGGGCGGTCGTCGGTCGCCGGCTCGATATAGAATTTGTACCGGTCGATGAAGTCCTGCCGCTGCGGATCCAGCAGCGCGGCAGCGCCTTCAAAAAAATAGGGCTGAGACAAAATGTTGAAACGGTTCGCCTCATCGGCGTGCATGCCGGGGTACCAGGCCAGATCGAAAGAACGCGCACGGCTGAATTTCTTGATCGCCGCGATTTCGCTCGCGGTGAAAGCGCTGTTCTTCACCAGCAGCGTGACGGTCTTCCAACCCCGTATCATCACCAGACGCGCAGCGGGATTGCTCACGCCGTTCTGTTCCAGCGCGGCCACCGCCGTTGCGAACAGCTTCAGCGCATCGCGCGGCGGCAGCGTGAGCCAGCGGGTGACGGCCAGCATGCCGCCGTGCGTAAGGCGACTCAGGTACGCCTGGAGCGCCTCGACCGTGTACAGATAGTTTTCGCTCAGGCCGTACAGCCCTGCCGACGCGGTGCCGAACGAATCCAGCAGCGCTACCTGTATCAGGCCATAGCGCGCATCGCTGGCGTTGACGAAGCCGCGCGCCTCGGCCTCGTACACCTGCACGCCGGGCTGTTCGTATAACTTGCCCGCGTAGTCGCGAAAACGTTGCCGCACCAGACCGGCGACGTTACGATCCAGCTCCACAGCATCGACCGCGATGCTGCGGTGGTAGAGCGCCTGCAGCACATCGCTGCCGGGGCCCGCACCCAGCACCAGCACGCGCGGCCGTTCAGATATGTGATACGGCAGCGCCGAGGTGAGCTGGTCGAGATAACCCAGCGGCGCGAGATCGCCATCGAACTTCGTCAGCGCCGAAGGCCCGTCGCCATCGACGAACACGCCCAGCTGCGGCGGCGGCTCACTCGTGGCGTTGAGGCTCATCCCCGGCGCATGGCGCAACGGGACGCGGGTGTTTTCCACCACCGCGATCTGCCCCAGGGGACTACTGCGTTCCTCGACCACCCGCGCCCCGGCGATATTCATGGCCTGGCTCAGGTCCTTGTAGGCGGATGAATGCACCTGAATGGCGGGCAGCGCCACCGCAGCCAGCACGGCCAGCCCGGCGAACAATTCCATCAGCCATCTCGGCCGCACTTTCAGCTCGACGACGGCAATGGCCGCAGCCAGCAGCGCCAGCGCCGTGAGGGCGGACAGCACCCGCTGGGGCGGCACGAGGAACAGCACGCCGATGACGCCTAGGCTGCCCGCCCCCGCGCCGAGGATGTCGAAGGCGTAGATGCGCGATGCCTGCTTGCCGAAGTGCGAGAAAACCAGGCCGATGCCCAGCCCCCCGCAGAAGAACGGCAGCATCATCAGCAGGTAGACGGCGAGCAGTTTTGCAGGCTGGGTGTTATCCCACAGCAGCTCGAGCGGATTGAACGGAACCTGTTGCGCCAGCAGAAACGCGGCGGGCATCAGCACAGCCAATACCACTGCGGCCATCACGTACACCGCGCCGAAGTGCGGGGCGATTTTTTCCTTCAGCAGCGTCAGCGCCGTGCCGCTCGCGCCATAGCCCAGCATCGCCGCGCTGATGATCATGTAGGCGAAGTGATGCCACAGCACGATGCTGAACAACCGCGTCAGCAGCACCTCGTAGGCCAGCACGCAGGCGGACAGCAGGCTTATGGCGATGAACGGCGGGCGGGGCATGGCTGTTTCCCTATCCTCAATGCCGAAGGGCGTATTGCCATACGCCCCTACAATCCGTGCATCCGTAGGGGCGTATGGCGATACGCCCGATCACACCACATAACACACCCGGATTCACTTTAATGCCCGCCGGTCAGCGGGACGAAACGCACCGGCAATATCTGGCGGGTCGTCAGCGTACCGTCCATCTGCTTTTCCACCAGCATCAGATACTGGGTCATGAACTGCGTGCCGAGCGGGATCACCATGCGGCCGCCCGGCTTGAGCTGCTTGATCAGCGGCGGCGGCACATGGCTGGCGGCAGCCGTGACCATGATCGCGTCGAACGGCACCGCTTCCGGCCAGCCGTAGTAGCCGTCACCCACCCTGGTTTGTACGTTGCGGTAACCGAGCGATTGCAGGCGCTCGCCCGCCTCTTTTCCCAGCGGCTCGATGATTTCGATGCTGTAAACCGACCCGGCCATTTCCGCCAGAACCGCCGCCTGGTAGCCGGAGCCGGTGCCGATCTCGAGCACCTTGTCGCCAGCCTTGACCTTCATCAGATCGGTCATCAGCGCCACGATGAAAGGCTGCGAAATCGTCTGCCCGTAGCCGATCGGCAGGGGGCGGTTGAGATAGGCAACCAAAGACAGTGCGGCAGGCACGAAACGGTGTCGCTCCACTTTTTCCATCGCCGCGATGACGCCGGGGCTGAACGCGGCTCTGCCGCTATATGAGGAGGTGGCGTTTGCATCGCTCAACACCTCCTCCACCATTCTGTGGCGCGCCGCATCGTATCCTTCGCCCCGCGACGGAAAGGCAAAACATAAAAACAGGAATGCGCCCAGAGCGAAGTGGCGTTTCATGATTTCCTTTTTTAACCGACCATCAAAAAATGGCGCATTCCGCCTTTTACGATGCTTAACCATTGAACCTTAAAAACGCAGCTCGCCACAAAGAACACAAAGATCACGAGGATTTTTCAATGGACTATGTGCGACTGAACGCTCACCCATGTGGTGTCTGGCGTTTTTGTGACAACCAACAGTTTTTCTTCACGTCCTTCGTGTTCTTCGTGGTTCAAATGAGGTTTTAAGGTTGAATGCTCAGGAATCCGGTTTTCATGCCTCAGAACACCGGAATAGTGCTGCCATTTTTATAATGCACAGGGGCGCGCTTCGTCACGCCCTTATTGCCCGGCATTCATGTCATCTTGCCCGGCAGCCATATCTTCACTTTCGTTTGTGCGCCTTGGCTCATGCGCCTTGATGTCGCCGCGAATTTTGCGCGAGTAGTCCTCAAGCTGGCGTTTTGCGGCATCGAAGGCATCGCGCAACGCCACGTAAACATCTTCGGCATGGTCGCGGTTAACCACGATCTCGTTGCCCGGCACGCCGACATCGATGCGCACATTGAACAGCTTGCCTTGGTGATGATGCTTGTGCGGCACCTCGACTACCACGCGGCAAGATATGATGTGTTTGAAAAATT
>JAUYGW010000275.1 GCA_030690245.1 Gallionella sp.
AGCAACTCGGCGCTGGGGATGTCGTTGGCGTCGTCGGTCTTGCCCAGCGGCAGGCTGCCCTTTTCAAAAAAGGTTTCCAGCGCTTCACACAGCTTGAGCTTGTTGCGCAGCGAGAGCTCGATGTTGATGCGCTCGATGCCGTCGCAATAATCGCCCATGCGCGGCAGCGGGATCACCACGTCTTCGTTGACCTTGAACGCGTTGGTGTGCTTCGCGATCGCGGCGGTGCGCGCGCGGTCCAGCCAGAATTTCTTGCGCGCCTCGGCGGACACCGCGATGAAACCCTCGCCATGGCGCAGGTTGGCGAGGCGCACGATTTCCGATGCGGCCGAGGCCGCTGCATCCGCGTCGTCGCTCACCACATCGGCGATCAGCACCATTTTCGGCCGGGTGCCGCGTTTGGCCTTGGTGGCGTAGCCCACCGCCTTCAGGTAGCGCTCGTCGAGGTGTTCCAGCCCGGCCAGGAAAACCTTGCAGGCGGAGAAGGGAGAAGGGGGGATGCTGCATTTGTCGAATAATGCAGTGATTTCGACGATCGCGGGCACCGCCTCGCGCACCTGGCCGAAAAATTCCAGGCATACCGTGCGGACATGCGCATGCGCGTGGTGCAGGATGAAGCGCGCCGAGGTGATGATGCCGTCGCAGCCTTCCTTCTGGATGCCGGGCAGGCCGGACAGGAATTTATCGGTGACGTCCTTGCCCAGTCCGGCCTTGCGGAATGCGCCGCCGGGGATGGCGAGGGTTTCCGGCGCGCCGTGCGGGGTCTTGCCGTCCAGTTCGAAACGGCTGATGCGGAAGGTCGCGGTTTCCGTGTCGTGGATCTTGCCGAGGTTGTGATCGATGCGCTCGATTTCCATCCACAGGCCGTCCGGCGTGACCATGCGCCAGGAAGCGAGGTTGTCCAGCGCGGTGCCCCACAGCACCGCTTTCTTGCCGCCCGCGTTCATCGACACGTTGCCGCCGATGCATGACGCATCCGCCGAAGTCGGATCGACCGCAAATACCAGCTTGTTGCTGTCCGCCGCCTCCATCACGCGCCGCGTCACGACCCCCGCGCCGCAATGGATGGTGGCATAAGGCTCGCTTAAGCCGGGCAGCACCAGAGGTTCCACTGCGGAGAGCGCATCCAGTTTCTCGGTGTTGATCACTGCGGAGAATTTATCCAGCGGCACCGCGCCGCCGGTGTAGCCGGTGCCGCCGCCGCGCGGGATGATGGTCAGCTTGAGTTCGATGCAGGCGCGCACTAGCGGCGCGACTTCCGCCTCGGTGTCGGGGTGCAACACCACGAACGGATATTCCACGCGCCAGTCGGTCGCGTCGGTCACATGCGAGACGCGCGCCAGACCGTCGAACTGGATGTTGTCGCGGCGCGTGACGCGGCCCAGTACGCGCAGCACGCGTTTGCGCAATTGCAGGGTCTGTTCGAATTCGGCGGCGAATTGATCGACCGCCGCGGCGGCGAGCTCGAGCAGGCGCTTAACCTTCTGGTTGTCCTGGCGGCGCGCTTCGATGTCGTTCAGGCGGTGATGCAGCGCGCCGATCAGCGCTTCGCGGCGCTTGCGGTTGGCGAGCAGGTCGTCCTGCAGATACGGATTGCGCGTCAGCACCCAGATGTCGCCCAGCACTTCGTACAGCATTTGCGCGGAGCGTCCGGTGCGGCGTTCTTCGCGCAGCGTGTTGAGGATGTCCCACGCCTCGCCGCCGAGAATGCGCAAGACGATCTCGCGGTCGGAAAACGAGGTGTAGTTGTAGGGGATTTCCCGTAAGCGTGCCGTCATGGTTTGCCTTGATTCGATGAGACGCGCATTTTACCTTATGCCTCGCTCATGCGGATAAAATGCCGGATATATGAATCATCCATCCGACACCGCAAGGGTGTTCTTCGCCCTGTGGCCTGCCGCCACCGAGTCCGCGCAGCTGGCTGCCTGGCAGGCCCCGCTGAAACGGCTGTGCGGAGGGCGCGCGATGCGCGGCGAGACGCTGCACAATACGCTGGTGTTCATCGGCGAGGTGGAATTATATGGACTGGAAGTGTTGCAGCTGGCGGCACAGGAGGTCGGCGGGGAGGGTTTCGAGTTGCGTTTTGACGAAGCGCGCTACTGGGGGCACAACCATATCGTGTATGCCGCGCCGCGCCAGGTGCCGCAACAACTGGCGCAACTGGCCGATGCGCTGGAGCAGCGCCTGGCCGCGCACCGCATCAAATTCGCCAGCCATCATCTCGTATCTCACGAGTACAAACCGCATGTCACGCTGTTGCGCAACGCGCACTGGAGCGACGCGCCGCTGCCCGCGATGCAACCGGTAAGCTGGCAGATCCGGGATTTCGCACTGGTACAATCCGCGCCTCGGGGCGGGTTGATGGATTATCGGGTGCTGGCGCGTTTCCCTTTGGGTGCCGCTGGCGGATAATTTTTAAACGCCAATTGAACCACGAAGGGCACGAAGAACGCGAAGAAGGGCAGGAGATTATTTCAGGGGTAACAATCACCCTGCAAGTAAACGCCAAATGGTATGTAATCCTGCAAATCACTTCGTGGTCTTCGTGCCCTTCGTGCTGAAATGTTCTATAGGGTAAGTTAGTCATTAAACAGCAGGGACGCAGGCATGCTCAATATTTTTACGCTGGAAAACGGACGGCTGGTGGCAATCCGGCCGGATGAGGTTGCAACGCGCCGCGCGATTTCGTTCCTGATGAGCAGCAAGCTGCTCGCCCCGGAACAGTTTGAAGAAGCGCGCCAGATCATGCAGGACATCGACTCGCTGGACGGGCATACCGCATTCCTGTTCGACAAGATCAATTTTCTGATGAATGCCACGGTCGGTTTCATCAACATCAACCAGAACAAGATCGTGCGCCTGTTCTCGGTGGCCGCGGTGGCGTTGTTGCCGCCCACCCTGATCGCTTCGGTCTACGGGATGAATTTTCAACACATGCCGGAACTTCAGCGGGCAAACGGCTATCTATTCGCCCTGTCGCTGATGGCGGCATCCGTCGCATTGCCGTTTTGGCTGTTCCACCGCAAGGGTTGGCTGAAATAGGCCGTCCTGCGGCTGCTTGCCGCGGACCCTAACCCAATACTAAAGACTACGTTATGAAAAAATCGAACTATTCCACCCCGTCGGGCGGCTTGCTGTTGCTGGCCTTGTTGTGCCTGGAGTTTGCCCCTGCGGCCCATGCCGGCGGCGATGAATTTGCGCTCTGTGCGAAAAAATATCCGGGCAACAACGCCGAACGCCTGAAGTGTTACGACAATGCGCAGGCCGCTGCGACCGTATCCGACCTGCCGCAGCCGGAAGATGACGAAGAAGCGCCGCCGGCCGCCGAGCGCTCCTACCTGACCAGGACCTGGAATCTGGATGACCGGACCAGCCACGACGAAAGCAAACTGGGCCGCCTTATACCGCACCGGTTAAACTATTTGACGATCAGGAAAACCTTCAACGTCAACAATCGGCCTGCCTCCCCCGCCGCCGTCAACGGCACGCCCACACCCGATGACATTGATGCGCTGGAAACCAAATTTCAACTGAGTTTCAAGAAGGATTTCGGTAGCCAGCATGACATCAATTTTTGGGACTTCAAGACATTGCGCGTGTGGGGGGCTTATACGCAGCAATCCAATTGGCAGGTGCTCAACACGCGCAATTCATCGCCGTTCCGCGAAACCAATTACGAACCGGAACTGATTGCCACGTTCGGCACCGGCGCTGCGTCGGGATTGAAGATGGCCAATCTCGGCCTGGTGCACCAATCGAATGGAAAGCGCTTTACGGAATCGCGCAGCTGGAACCGCGTCTACCTGCAGGGCGGCTGGGAGTGGAACAACAGCACATCCATCATGGCGCGCGGCTGGTGGCGTATTCCGGAGAATGCGCTGAAAGACGACAACCCGGACATCGCCGATTATATCGGGCGGGCCGACCTGGTGGCGCGCTGGGAGCCCACGGATAAATCGCAGGCCGTGGCCATATTGCTGCGCAACAATCTCCGCTGGACGCAAAACCGCGGCTTCGTGCAGGTCGATTGGTCGACGCCGATCGCATTGGGCAATGCGGTGCGCGTGCATGCGCAAGTGACTTCGGGTTTTGGCGAAAGCCTGATCGACTACAACCACCGCCAGAACACCTTCGGGCTGGGATTTTCTTTCCGCGAATGGTAGCTGCCGGTGGGCGGATTTTTTATCCGCAAGGTTGCTGTTCGGGAGCCTCCAGCAAACATTTGATGACCGCGCCCGCCAGCATGAAGCCGAATAGCGGCGGCATGTAGCTGAGGGTGCCGTTTACCGCGCGCGGGCGGCCGCGGTCCAGCGCTTGCGGCGGCAGCGGCGGGCGCGGCGCTTCATCCGAGAACACCGTGAGGATGCCCTTGCTGATGTTGTGATGGCGGCGCAGGCGCTGGCGCATCTGGCTCGCCAGCGGGCACATGATGGTCTTGCTGATATCTGCCACCTTGATATGCGCCGGGTCGATGCGGTTGCCCGCACCCATGCTGGAGGCCACTTTCAGTCCGCGCTTGTGGCTTTCGGCAACCAAGGCTTCCTTGCAGGCCAGCGAGTCGATGCAGTCGATCACGTAATCGCAGTCGCCCGGCACCAGCTCGTTGACGTTCTCGCGGGTGAGAAAGCTGCGCAGCACCGTCACCTCGCAACCGGGGTTGATGTCCGCGATGCGCGCACACATCAATTCCGCCTTGGATTGCCCGACGGTAGAAAGCAAGGCGGGCAGCTGGCGGTTGATGTTGCTGACGGCCACCACATCGTGATCGAGCAGCGTCAATCTGCCGATACCGGCGCGCGCCAGCGCTTCGGTGCAATAGGAACCGACCCCGCCCATGCCGGCGACAAAGATATGCTTGCCGGCGAGAGTGGTGATACCTTCGCTGCCGACGAGGATGTGGGTGCGGGTGAATTGGGGAGGGATAGTGTTTGGCATGGTGCGATTATAAATGCGATGGTGTTAATGCAGGTAACACCGTGAGCGCGTTCGCCGTCGTCGCCGCCGCAATCTCCGCCAGCGGCATACCGCGCAATTCCGCCAGCGTCTGCGCGATGCGCGGCAGGTATTCCGGTTTGTTCGGAGCGCCGCGTTCGAGAAAGCAGGGCGCAATATCCGGCGCGTCGGTCTCCAGCACGATGCTTTCCAGCGGCAGAGTCGCGGCGAGTTCGCGCAGGCGCGTGGCGCGCGGGTAGGTCATCGCGCCGCCGAAGCCGAGCCTGAAGCCGAGCCCGATGAACTCCTCCGCCTGTTGGCGGCTGCCGCTGAAGGCGTGAACGATGCCTGCCCTGAGCTTGGCCGCAGAGCCGCCGCTTCCATAGAATTGGCGCAGGTGCTTGAGGACGGTGTCCTGTGCGCGGCGGACATGCAGCAGCACCGGCAAATCGAATTCGCGCGCCAGCCTGAGCTGTGCGGCGAAAAAGTATTCCTGCCGCGCGCGGTCGTGCGGTTCGATGAAAAAATCCAGCCCGATTTCACCGATCGCGACCGGGCGATGATCGCGCAGATAGCCGCGCAATACGTCGAGGTCTTCCGGCGTCGCGCTGTCGGTATACATCGGGTGGATGCCGTAGGCGGGCGCGCAGGCGGGGAAGCGTGCGCATAGTTCGCGCACCGCTTCGAAATTGGCTCGCGCGACCGAGGGCACGACGATGCGCCCGACCCCTGCGGCAAGCGCGGTTTCCATCAACGCGGGCTGGATGCCGCCGAATTCGGCGGCATCCAGATGGCAGTGGGTGTCGATGAAGGTCATAGGTTGCAAAAGGCAATCAGCCACGGGTGGGCACGGATACTCACGGATTATCAAGAAGCGCCCTATTTAACCCAGATTAACCTAAAAAACGCAGCTCACCACGAAGAACACAAAGATCACGAAGATTTTTCAATCGGCTATGTGCGACTGAACGCTCACCCAAGTGGTGTCTGGCGTTTTTGTGACAACCAACTGTTTTTCTTCACGTCCTTCGTGTTCTTCGTGGTTCAAATGAGGTTTTAAGGATTAATGGAATGGGTTTATTCCTCTTCGGGCAAATTCAAACGCTCCAGCACCTGCCAGGCCAGCCCGCGACAGATGTTGTTCAGCATCGTCGGCAGGTCGGGCTGCACCTGGTCTTCCAGCAGCAGCTTGCTGGCGCTTATCGAATACACCGGATCGAGCAGGCGCGGGCGGTAATCCTGCATCATCCCGTCCAGCGTGCGCTCCGCCGCCATCTGCTGCCACGGGTTGGTCGGCCATTGCGACGGGATCCCGTAGGCCCTCGGGAAAGCGTCGAGGTCGTTGCGCACCGTGCGGATGTCCTCGTGGGACTCGCGGAAAGGCAGCAGGACAAGGCCGGACATCTCATAGAATTTTTTGTCCATTGCCGGTCGGTTGCCGCCGCCGTCGATCACTCCCAGCCAAGTCGGTCGGGATTCCAGCCGGGCGACGATTTCCTTCAGTTTTTCCGGCGATCGGCCGTCGAGCGGGGTATAGCGCCGGATTCCGCGCGACAGCGGTTCGCGCGCGGTGTCGGTGAGCACGGCGATTGAGCGCTTGCCGAGCAGCCCGAGGCCGTGGCACAGCATGTGCGTGATGCTGGTCTTACCGGTTCCGCCTTTGTTGCCGATCACGCAAATCAGCCTTTCCATGTCTTTCTCCGTCAATTCAATTCAGGGCGGGATGAGTTGTGTCCCGGGCGTAGGGTAGCGAAATTTGGCATGACTGTCAGCATGGGATTTCCCGCCGCAGCCAAACTTGCATTCCACCCGCCTTTCCAGTAACTTGCAGGCCTCGCTAGGGGTCTTCGCCGGTGACTGAGCCGGGCGGAGTGAGAGACACCCTTTGAACCTGTACGGGTAATGCCGCAAAGGGAAGCATTCAACCGATGCTTCCTGATTTTTTGGAGCATCACATGAACGCCAATCCCAAATTTACCGCCCCGAAGTTTATCGCAGACGCCGCTCATGTCGATGCAGCGGCGATCAAGCCGTTGCCGAATTCGCGCAAGGTGTATGTGCAGGGCAGCCGCCCAGACCTGCTGGTGCCGATGCGCGAAATTTCCCAGGACGATACGCCTGCCAGCATGGGCGTAGAAAAAAATCCGCCGATCTACGTGTACGACTGCTCCGGCCCCTATACCGACCCGGCGGTGAAGATCGACATTCGCTCCGGCCTGGCTGCATTGCGCGAAGGCTGGATCGCCGAGCGCGGCGACACCGAAACGCTGGACAAGCTCTCCTCCAATTACGGCCAGCAACGTCTGGACGATCCCGACCTGGCGGAGCTGCGCTTCAACCTCAGGCGCGCGCCGCGCCGTGCCAAGGCCGGCAAGAATGTCACGCAGATGCACTACGCCCGCCAGGGCATCATCACACCCGAGATGGAATACATCGCGATCCGCGAGAACCAGCGCCGCGAAGGGCTTTCCGAAATGCTGCTGCAACAGCATCCCGG
>JAUYGW010000279.1 GCA_030690245.1 Gallionella sp.
GGCTATGAAACACTCAAGCGCTACGGCTCCGAATCGGCGCTGGGCAGCATGGTAGCGTTGAGCCTGGTGCGCGAACTGGGGCCGGTGGTGGCCGCGCTGCTGTTCGCCAGCCGCGCCGGTTCGGCGATGACGGCGGAAATCGGCCTGATGAGGGCGACCGAGCAGATCTCCGCGATGGAAATGATGGCGGTCAACCCGATCGCGCGCATCATTGCGCCGCGTTTCTGGGCCGGGGTGATTTCCATGCCGCTGCTGGCCGCGCTGTTCAGCGCGGTGGGGGTGTTTGGCGGCTATCTGGTCGGGGTGGTGCAGATCGGCGTTGACGAAGGCTCGTTCTGGTCGCAGATGCAGGCCGCCGTGGACTTCCGCGAAGATATCCTGAACGGCGTGCTCAAGAGTTTCGTATTCGGCATTGTGGTGACGGTGATCGCACTGTTTGAAGGCTACGACGCGCCGCCCACGGCTGAAGGCGTATCCGGCGCGACGACGCGCACGGTGGTGACCTCGTCGCTGGCGATTTTAATGTTGGATTTCGTTTTGACCGCAATCATGTTTAGAGGGAATTGAGTTATGGAACGCACGACGGTGGACTTGTGGGTAGGGATATTTGTGGTGGCCGGCATCGCCGCGCTGGTGATGCTGGCGATGAAGGTGGGGAACCTGGGCACCTACAACGTGTCAGAAACATATCAGGTGCATGCCTATTTTTTGAACATCGGCGGCTTGAAACCCAAGGCTTCGATCAAGAGCGCGGGGGTGCTGGTTGGGCGCGTGACGGACATTACGCTGGATACGGAACGCTACGAGGCCAAGGTGGTCATGGATTTGGACAAGCGTTACCAATTTCCCAAGGATACGTTTGCCAACATCATGACTTCCGGCTTGCTGGGTGAACAGTACATCGGCCTGTTGCCCGGCGGCGACGAAGAAATGCTGAAGAGCGGCGAAGAGTTGAAGAAGACGCAATCCGCCGTGGTGTTGGAAGAGCTGATCGGCAAATTCCTGTACAACAAGGCCGACGAGCCGACCAAATAATCGAGGAGTTCTGAGGATGAAAAAGTTGGTGAATGTTGTTGTCGTGGCATTGTTGTGCATGGCCGGTGTTGTGCAAGCCGAGATAGTTGCGCCGGACGAGTTGATCAAGACTACCGCTCAGGATGTCCTCACGATTGTCAAGCAAGACAAGGACATCCAGGCGGGCAATGAGAAAAAAATTCTGGCGCTGGTGGATGCCAAGGTGTTGCCGCATTTTGATTTCGCGCGCATGACACAGTTGGCGGTAGGCAAGTATTGGCGTAGCGCAACCAATGAACAGAAACAGGCGTTGGTGACGGAGTTCCGCAACATGCTGGTGCGCACCTATACCAAGGCATTCACCGTGTATCGCGACCAGACGATCGACGTTAAACCGTTCAAGATGGCTGCCGACGCGACCGAAGTGACCGTCAAGACCGCCATCAACAAACCGGGGGCTCCGCCGGTTCCGGTCGATTATGAAATGAAGAAAACCGCCAACGGCTGGAAGGCATTCGATGTAACCATCGAAGGGGTCAGCATGGTGACCAGTTATCGCGGTACGTTCGCCACGCAAATCGATCAGAACGGCATTGATGGTTTGATCAAGATGCTGTCCGACAAAAATGCCAATGCCGCCAATGCCCCGCTGCAAAAGGCAGAGACAAAGTGATTACGCGTGAGGATGGCCGGCTGGTGGTACGCGGCAGCCTGACCATTGCAACCGTGCCCGCCCTGTTTGAAACGGGCTTGCAGCATCTGAGCAGCGAGGATTTGCTGGTGGATTTTTCCCAGGTTGAGGCAGTTGACTCCGCAGCAGTCAGCATGTTGCTGGGCTGGTTGCGCGCCGCACAGCGCAGCCAGCGTGCGTTGCGCGTGACAGGCCTCCCCGAGGATTTGCTCAGCCTGGCTGACCTGTATGGCGTAACCGAGTTGTTGCCCCCGCAATCCGCCTGATTTTTCTCGCGCGGTATATCAAGTGCCGCGCGCATCTCCCGCCAGTTTTTAGTATCATGCGCAACCTTTAGGCATAGCGCTGCAAGCCCTATTTTTCAATTAACGAACGGCAGGATTGGTAATGGTCACTCCAGAAAGCATTCAACTCAATATCGCGCAAAACATGGCGACCGAGCATTTAACCGTTGTGGGCGATGGCCGTCACTTTGAAGCCGTGGTGGTGAGCGACGCGTTTGCTGGCAAAAGCCGCGTGCAGCGCCATCAACTGGTTTATCAAACCCTGGGCGAGCGGATGCGCGAAGAAATCCATGCGCTATCGATGAAAACCTATACCCCGCAAGAGTGGCTGGATCGAAAGTAACCCATGCAGAGACTAGCCATTCAGGGGGGGAATCGCCTCAACGGCGAGGTGCGCATTTCCGGCGCCAAGAATGCAGCTCTGCCGATACTGTGCGCCAGCCTGCTGACCGGCGATCCGTTGCAACTCGACAATGTGCCGGATTTGAACGATGTCGCCACGATGCGCAAGCTGCTGCAACAGATGGGTGTGGCAGTCGAGGCGACCGGCAACCAGGTTGCCCTGTCTGCTGCGCATATCGACAAGCTTGAGGCGCCTTACGACATGGTGAAAACCATGCGTGCCGCGATTCTGGTGTTGGGGCCGCTGGTGGCGCGCTTTGGCGAGGCGCGTGTTTCTTTGCCTGGGGGCTGCGCCATCGGCTCACGCCCGGTCGATCTGCATATCAAGGGCTTGCAGGCGATGGGCGCGGAAATTCATATCGAGCATGGATACATCCATGCGCAGGCAAAACGGCTCAAGGGCGCGCGCATATGCTTCGATCTGGTCAGCGTGACCGGTACGGAAAACCTGATGATGGCCGCAACGCTGGCGGACGGCGTAACGGTGCTGGAAAACGCGGCGCGCGAACCGGAAGTGGTGGATCTGGCGTATTGCCTGATCGCGATGGGGGCCAAAATCGAAGGTGCGGGCAGCGACACCATCACCATAGCCGGCGTGGAGAAATTGCATGGTGCAAGCCATCGTGTCATGCCGGACCGCATCGAGAGCGGCACATTTCTGGTCGCGGCGGCGGCAGCAGGCGGCAGCATCACGTTAACCGGGACGCGCGCCGACATTCTCGACAACGTGCTGGAGAAGCTGCAGGAGGCCGGTGCGACGATTCAGGTTGCGGGCAGCACGATCAGCCTGCAAATGAGCAAACGCCCCACGGCGGTGAATGTGCGCACAGCGCCCTACCCGGCGTTTCCCACCGACATGCAGGCGCAGTTCATGGCGCTGAACGCAGTGGCGGAGGGCAGCGCGATGGTGGTCGAGACGATTTTTGAGAACCGCTTCATGCACGTGCAGGAGCTGCGCCGTTTGGGCGCGCAGATCGACGTGGAAGGCAATACCGCCGTGATCAGGGGCTGCGCGCAACTGGAAGGCGCAACGATCATGGCGACCGATTTGCGCGCGTCGGCGTGTCTGGTCATCGCCGGGCTGGTCGCGCAAGGCGAAACAGTGATTGACCGCATCTACCATCTGGATCGCGGTTACGAACACATCGAAGCGAAACTGTCGGCACTCGGCGCTCAAATACGCAGGATTAAATGAAAGGCAACTTCTCTCAACTCCGAACCCCCTCAACCCCCCTTGTCATAACCAGCGACTTGGCTATCGTTTTTTGATAGCCTAGTCGAATGGCTAGTAGTTCATCAGGGGGAAGCTGGCTCCTCCCCTGATAAGGGGAGGCTGGGAGGGGTTGCTTTTCATCAGGCCACTAAATTAACCAAAAACATACGACATGATCACCATCGCACTGTCCAAGGGGCGCATTTTTGAAGAAACACTGCCGCTGTTGAACGCGGCGGGCATCACCGCGCTGGAAGACCCGGAGTCCTCGCGCAAGCTGATCTTGCCGACCAACCGCGCCGATGTGCGCTTGATCATCGTGCGCGCCAGCGATGTGCCGACCTATGTGCAATATGGCGCGGCGGACCTCGGCGTGGCGGGCAAGGATGTGCTGAGCGAGCATGGCGGCATCGGCCTGTACCAACCACTGGATTTGAACATAGCGCGCTGCCGCATGATGGTTGCGGTGCGCGATGATTTCGATTATGAATCCGCGGTGCGCCAGGGCGCGCGCCTGCGCGTGGCGACCAAATATGTGCAGACGGCACGCGACCACTTCGCCGCAAAAGGGGTGCATGTGGACTTGATCAAGCTGTATGGCTCGATGGAACTGGCGCCGCTGGTGGGGTTGTCGGATGCGATTGTGGACTTGGTGAGCAGCGGCAACACGCTGAAGGCGAACCACCTCAAGGCGGTCGAGCATATTGCAGATATTTCCTCGCGCCTGGTGGTGAACCAGGCCGCCCTGAAATTGAAATATGACCTGATCCAGCCGATGCTGGACGCGTTTTCGATTGCGATCAGGGAATAGGGCGAGAAACCCGGAAAACGCAATTAAGCCACGGATGGACACGGGTTTACACGGATGGATAATGGGCAGTCTCAATTATTTTCAATGCCATCCGTGGAGAGCCGAAAAGCTTTTGGCTGAGCACTCGGATGCAAGCTTGCCGTGACGCAATGTTTTATCGGTGTTTATCTGTGTAAATCCGTGGCTAACTGAGGTTTTTTTAGATAAAGAGATGGTTATCCAAAAATGAAAATTCGACAGCTTTCCAGCCGCGCCGCCGGCTTTGATGAAGAGTTGACCAGGCTGCTGGCCTTTGAGGAAACGGCGGATGAAAAGCTGGAAGCGACCGTGGCTTCCATCCTTGCCGATGTGCGCAAGCGCGGCGATGCAGCGGTGCTCGAATACACCGCCAAATTTGACCGGCTGCCGCTGGAGCATGCGGCGGCGATGGAGCTGCCGCAAGCCGAATTGCGCGCGGCGTTCGACGGGCTGCCCGCCGAACAGCGCAGCGCGCTGGAGCAAGCCGCGCAGCGCGTGACCGATTATCACAAGAAGCAGGTGCAAGCTTCGTGGAGCTACACCGAAGCCGACGGCACCTTGCTCGGCCAGCAGGTCACGCCGCTGGATCGCGTCGGCCTGTATGTGCCGGGCGGCAAGGCGGCTTACCCCTCCTCGGTGCTGATGAACGCATTGCCCGCGAAGGTCGCGGGCGTGGCCGAGCTCATCATGGTCGTGCCGACCCCGGACGGCGTGAAGAATCAACTGGTGCTCGCGGCGGCCTACCTGTCCGGCGTGGATCGCGTGTTCACCATCGGCGGCGCGCAGGCGGTGGCGGCGTTGGCCTACGGCACGGCGACCATCCCGAAAGTGGACAAGATCGTCGGCCCCGGCAACGCCTATGTGGCATCGGCCAAACGCCGCGTTTTCGGCGTGGTCGGTATCGACATGATCGCCGGGCCGTCGGAAATCCTGGTGATCTGCGACGGGCAAACCGACCCGGACTGGATCGCGATGGATCTGTTTTCGCAGGCCGAGCACGATGAACTGGCACAGGCGATATTGCTGTCTCCGGACGCCGGCTTCATTGCAGCGGTCGCACAAAGCGCTGACCGCTTGCTGGAGCAGATGCCGCGCCGCGACATCATCCGGACCGCGCTGGAAAATCGCGGCGCATTGATCCAGGTCGCCGACCTCGACGAAGCCTGCATCATCAGCAACCGCATCGCGCCGGAGCATCTGGAGTTATCGGTGGCAGACCCGCAAGCACTGCTGCCCAAACTGAAACACGCCGGCGCGATCTTCATGGGACGCTACACCTCCGAATCGCTCGGCGACTACTGCGCCGGACCGAACCACGTGCTGCCCACTTCCGGCACCGCGCGTTTCTCATCGCCGCTGGGCGTGTACGATTTCCAGAAACGCAGCAGCCTGATCCAGGTTTCCGCGCAAGGTGCGCAGAAGCTTGGCGCAATCGCATCCACACTGGCGTTCGGCGAAGGCTTGCAGGCCCACGCGCAGTCGGCATTATTCAGAAAAGACGCAGCATCCTGACCCTTCCTTGCAGCTTTGTTTTGACAAACGGGCAGGCATTTCCGATAATGCGCGCCGCTTTTGATGTTTGCATCAATACGGGTCGTTAGCTCAGTTGGTAGAGCAGTGGACTCTTAATCCATTGGTCGTAGGTTCGAATCCCACACGGCCCACCAAACATTAAGGACTTACAGCAATGTAAGTCCTTTTTCATTTATGGGCAGACATAACCCAGCAAGCACGCCATGGAGCGGGCTCGCTCATGTAAGCGCGCTTACATGCTTTAATTCACACTATTTCAGGGGGTTACCACACAACTGCACATGTGCTAACAGCTTTTGACTAATAATCGTATATGCCGAAATACATAGACACTTCGGCATATATTTATTCAAACAAAACTGAGATAGAGTCGCCAACTGCAATAACGAAAACAATCCTAACTGCCAGGTGTCCTTTTGAAGAATGATCGACTGGGATTATTGATGATTGCGGCCAGCGTGGCCGTGATCGTGATCGTAAGCACGTTGTTGTTCAAAAATCAGGCCAAGCTGCACGAAGAAAAAACGCGTGTGCATGGTGTGGCGCTCGCCCGTGCGTTGTCCAGCGCCGAATATTCACAGCTGGTGCCGGAAACAGGCCAGAGCAGCCTGATGCGGAGTCTGGCCAATGTTCAGGGCAATGAAAATTTTGCCTACGCCATCGTCGTCAATCTGGCCGGAGCAAAACTTCACGAAATCACCTCGGACGGCAGCATCGCGCCGGATGCGAGCATGCCGACCGAGCCTCATTCCTGGTTTGGCGAGCACAATGTCATATCGCCAGGGGATGGCCGCCAGATCAGGGAGTTTTTCGCACCCGTCATGAAAAACGGCCAGCTGGCCGGATTCATTCGGGCAGGCTATTACAACCGGCAGGCAGCCGTAATGAGCAACCAGATTTCCAATCTGGGGCTGATGGCACTGCCCATCTTCCTGCTGACGACGCTTTCCTACTTCCTGATTCGCCGCGAGATCAAGCCGCTTGGCCAGCTGAGCAAAAAAATGGAACAAGCATCGCTCTCCTTTGGGGTTCAGGCTTTAACCCCAGCGCGTAATCAGGATTTGGGCGACTTTGTTCAGCGATTCGACCAGTTTGTGCAGCTAGTCCAGTCCAGAGTAAATCAATTGGATAAGGAGTCGTTGTCATCGCGAGCCGGGACTCACCTGATCACCTACAAACAGGAGAAGGCCGAGTCGGCGCTCAACTCGATTCCGGATGCCGTACTGGTGATCGATGATGCCGGCATTCCCACCTTCGCCAATGCCAAGCTGGAGCCGATACTGGGTGTAAGCCATGAAGAAATCATCGGCCGGCAGCCGCAGGAATGGTGCAAAAACAAGGAGGTTCTCGCGTTTTTGCTGCGTTTCAGAAACAGTCCTTCGGCAAAGCGTTCGGTGCGCATGGAATATGTATCCGAGGAAAACCCGGATCAGCGGATCTCCGTTGCCGCATACCCGCTCTTTTCGCTCCGGGATCAAACCACGCTGTTCGGGATGCTGATCATTTTCCGGGACATCAGCAAGGAATATTTTGCCAAACAGGCAGGCGCGGAATTTGTCTCCCATGTTTCCCATGAACTCAAGACACCGCTTAATACTCTTGCAACCTATAGCGAGCTGCTGCTTGACCATGCGTCCCTGACCGAAGCCGAGCGGGTGGAAGCAGTCAATGTCATCCATGATGAAGTCGAGCGCATGGCCGGGCTGATCAACAACCTGCTCAACATCTCGAAAATGGACAATGGCACCCTGCAACTGGTGCGCAAGCGGGTCAAGCTGCACGATCTCATACAGGATGCCTTTGACAGCATGAGCAACAACGCGCTTGGCAAAGGCGTCGAGCTCGAACTCAAAATTCCGCCAGACCTCGGGTCTGTCCGGCTGGATAAGGACTTGTTCCGCATCGCTATCGACAACCTGCTCAGCAATGCGATCAAGTACAGCAACCCGGGTGGCAAGGTCACGGTGAGCGCACAGAACCTGGACCATGACCAGATGCAGATCAGCGTGCGTGATCGGGGCATAGGCATTTCGCCCGAAGATTGTGAAAAAGTTTTTCTCAAGTACTACCGGGTCAGCAACAGTGAGACAGCCTCGCGCAGCGGCCACGGGCTTGGCTTGTATCTGGCCAAGCAAATCATCTCGCTCCACCACGGCGTGATCACGGTTAACAGTGAGCCGGGTAAGGGGACGGAATTCATTATTACTTTCAAGGCGCAGCCTGTTCAATTAGAGGAGTCACAAGACTGATGAAACGCATCCTGATTGTTGATGATGAACCGCACATAGCGCGCGTTCTAAAACTTTACCTCGAGCGGGCTGGCTATGCCGTGGATGCTGCCCAGAATGGACAGGCAGCGCTGACTGACATCCTGAAAAGTGCACCTGACGCCCTGATGACCGATATTCAGATGCCCGTCATGACCGGCAAGCAGCTGTGCCTGGCCATCGAAGCGCAGCTGCCGCAGCGCACCTTTCCGATTTTCGTGATGACGTCGATGACCGACCGCGAGCACCGCGAATGGACACAGGAAATAAACAATCTCGAATTTCTGGAAAAACCGTTGAGCATGCGCGCGATGACTCGCGCACTCGATAAACATTTTGGAACCGCTGCGACGGATGGGGGTGCAAGCCATGTCGGCTAATGCCTTGCAGGAAATCGACTTCCCCAGATACCAGCGCTGGCTTAATCGTACGGTTGGCGCAGAAGCTGCATTCATGGTGTTCGACAAGGCCGGCACACCGCTCTGGGGTAAAGATGCCCCGCAGGCAACCGAGCTTGGCTTGGCGATCGCTGCTGCGGGCAAGGATGCTGCGGGGCCGCATCGCCACGATCTGGATGCCAAGACTGCCCTCTATCAGGCTCTTGGCAGCACCAATAACGGCCAACTGGGCTGGTTGGCCGTGATGACCGATCATTTCGGCGAGCAAGACGCGCCAGTATACATCGACCAACTGGCCGAAACGATGGATGATCTGGCCGCAGGCATATCCGACGAATACAGCTATAAAGACGACCTCGAGATGATGACCGAGGAACTCGGCGAACGCTATGAGGAATTGCACCTGGTTTATGCGATAGATCAACATTCTCAGGGTCAAACTGAACAGAGTGGCAAAGTGTTCCAGAGCCTGCTGCAATCAACTGCCGAACACCTGAATGTTGATGTCGTTGCCTTTGTGAAGCCATCCAGCGAAATCTGCCAATATGCAGCTTCGCTGAGCAAGGAAATCTCAAACCTCGACCTGGTGCTGGTCGAGATGCGCGGCGACCTGTTTCGGTTTGTACAGTCCTCCGGCGAAACGCTCATCCTCAATGACGCAGACGATCCGCGCCGCGCCTATATCTTCACGGATATGCCTTATAAGGTTATCGCCTGCCCAATCCGCAGCAGTGGAAAAATCGATTCCATGGCCGTCTTGCTCAACCATGCGCACAAGCCCGACTTTACCAACGGCGACCGCAAACTGGCCGAGGTGATGGCCAACCAGCTGTCCAACCTCGGCAACACCTATTTGCTGATGCAAAGCATGGGCGAATTCAATCAACAATTGGCCTTGTCGCTGATCGAGGCCGTCGAGGCCAAGGACCCCTATACGCGCGGCCACAGCGAGCGCGTCCACTTCATCTCGATGGAGATCGGCAGGGCGATGGGCTTGCCAGCAGACGAGCTGGACGATTTGTTCTGGGGTTCATTGCTGCATGATGTCGGCAAGATCGGCATCCCGGATGCCGTGTTATGCAAGCCCGGTCGGCTGACCCCGGATGAGCACACTTTCATCAAGGTGCATCCGGAGCGCAGCTATGAAATTCTGCGCCACATCAAGCATCTGGAGCGAGCCGTGCTCGGCGCGCGGCATCATCAGGAAATGTATGACGGCAAAGGCTATCCGCATGGCCTCAAGGGCGAGCATATCCCGCTGCATGGCCGCATCATCGCCGTCCCTGACACCTATGACTCCATCACCAGTTCCCGCGCCTATCGGGCCGGGCGCAGTCACGAGGTCGCCATGAAGGAAATCGAACGGGTTTCAGGTACACAGCTGGATCCTGCAATCGTGGAAGTATTCAAGAAACTCGTCGCCGCCGAACCGGAATGGCTGCAACGCTTCAATATCAGACGGGAAAAGGCCTGACGGCGATGCCGAAAGCAATTGCACGCAGTATCATCGGCACGATGACCTACCTTGCACCGGTGGGCCCGCTCACCAGCGGGGAGGCCTGCAAGGCACTGGAACAAGCCATTTCGGAGTGCATTGCAGCCAACCAGGTCCATCTGGTTCTGGATTTGGAGCAGGTCTCCCTGATGGG
>JAUYGW010000288.1 GCA_030690245.1 Gallionella sp.
GAACTTCTCCTGGTAGTTGACGGTCATGGGGAAGAAGTCCTGACCGGGCTTGGCGCTCTTGGCGAAGGTCACGGCGGCGAGCACGGTGGTGTCGCCATAGGAAACCAGCACAGCGCCGTCGGCCTGGCGGGCCATGCGGCCGGTTTCGAGGGTCAGCATCCTGCCGCCCCATTCGATAGTCTTGCGTTTGATGTCGAACATTTTAGGTGTGTCTTTCATTCAGGTCCCGCGGGCGAATTCCTCGCGGGGGCGGACAGGCGTCGTTTCCGAAATCCTCTCCAGATGTCAGGCCCGGTGAGGATTTCGATTGAACCCTCGTCGTACGGTCTCAAATGGAGCCTTGGCTCCCACCGCCATGTTCCAGAGCCTGGAGGAACGGGCGGGTAGTTCTGTCTTTGCGTCCTTCGAGACGCCGGCTTCGCCAGCTCCTCAGGATGACGGCTTTCACTGGGCTACACCAAACTTCGTCATGGTGAGGAGCGAGGCATCAGCCGAGCGTCTCGAACCACGCACCTGGCCTAGCGGCGCAGGCCGAGCTTTTCGATGATGGCCTGGTAGCGGGCTTCGTCGGACGTCTTCAGGTGGTCGAGGAGACCGCGACGCTGGGAAACCAGCTTCAGCAGGCCGCGACGGCTGTGGTTGTCCTTCTTGTGGGTCTTGAAGTGCTCGGTCAGGTTCGAGATGCGTTCGGTGAGGATCGCGACCTGGACCTCGGCGCTTCCGGTGTCGCCGTCGGTGCGGCCATGTTCAGTGATGAGCGCGGCTTTGCGCTCCAGCGTAATCGACATCGGGAAGGTCTCCGCTCAGGCTTGAATAAAGACCCGGACGGGATTGAGCCTTCCCGCGCGCATCTCGGCCAGGGCCACCAGTCTTGTCCCATCCATGGCTGAAACGAGTCGCGAGCCGCCGGTGAGGCGGGCCTTGAGCGTTTCGACCTGTCTGGGAACCAGAACGATGGGTCGTCCCTGCGCCAGCCGGAAGGCGTCCTCCGCGGTCACGGCCAGCGCCGGGATGTCGTCCAGCGCGGTCTCGACCGGGAGCAGAACCTCCGGAAGCGCGGCCTTATGGCTCAAAACTTCCAGATTTTCCAGTGTTATCGCACGATCCTCCCCGAACGGGCCGACGC